>JASJIO010000160.1:0-9439 GCA_037625035.1 Amylibacter sp. | reverse complement strand
TGCCACAACATTAACGAATTCAGTATCTTTTGGCGTCTTTCCGATTATAGTTACCCCTACGATAACCTTTAGGGAGGAAAGATTATGAAAAAATTCTCACGACGCGGTTTATTAGGAACCGCCGCACTTGCAATCACGCTTAGCCTCGGTTTGGGCGGAGGCACGACAAGCGCACAAGCAGAATCCGTTCTGCGCGTTAACATGCACTCTGATTTGAAAATCGTCGATCCAATCTGGACCACCGCTTATATGTCGCGCAACTATGGCTACATGGTTTATGACACGCTGTTTGGGATGAATTCCAAGGGCGAAATCAAAATGCAAATGGTAGAAAGCATGGAAGTTTCCGATGATGGAAAACTTTATGATTTCAAATTGCGCAGCGGAATGACGTTCCACGACGGCGCACCTGTTACAGGTAACGACGTTGTCGCGTCTCTGAAGCGTTGGGGCGCAAAAGACGCGATGGGTCAACTGCTGATGACCTTTGTCACCGATATGACAGGTTCGGATGGCGACGGTTTCCAAATCAAGCTGAGCAAACCAACAGGGTTGGTTGTTCAAGCGCTTGGTAAGCCATCGTCCAATGTTCCATTCATTATGCCGGCACGTGTTGCAGCAACTGCCCCGGGTGATCAAATCACGGATTACACTGGTTCTGGTCCGTTTGTATTCTTGGAAGACGAATGGAAGCCAGGCGATAAAGCTGAATTCGCAAAGTTTGAAGCTTATAAGCCGCGTAGCGAGCCGAATGATGGCCTTGCAGGTGGTAAAGTTGTTCACGTGGACAAAGTAGTGTGGAAAGTTATCCGCGATGCGCAAACAAAAATGAATGCGCTGTCCAAAGGTGAAATCGATGTTATCGAATCTCCTTCACACGACTTGCTGCCTTTGATGGAAGCAGATGAGAACATTAAACTTGTGGACTTAAACCCATTTGGCAATCAATATACCTTCCGTCCAAATGCGTTGCACCCACCGTTCAACAATCCAAAAGTCCTCGAAGCGCTGCTATATGCGTTCAATCAAGAGGATTTTGTTCAATCTACAGTTGGCAGCGACAAGTACTACAAGCTGTGTAAAGCGATGTTCATCTGCGGCACGCCATTGGCAACAGAAGCTGGCTTTGAAGACAAGTTTGAGTCCAACTATAAAAAAGCTCGCGAGTTGATGGCGGAGTCTGGTTATGACGGTACACCTGTTCTGATCATGCACCCAACTGACCTTGCGATTTTGGGTAACTTGGTTCCAGTTGCAAAACAACACATGGAAGCAATTGGCCTAAACGTGGAAATGGTTGCGATGGATTGGCAAACGCTTGTCGGTCGTCGTAACAAACGTGAACTGCCTGCTGATGGCGGTTGGAACGCGTTTATCACGTCTTGGAACTCTGTGGATAACGCCAGCCCGCTTAGCACTCCAATGCTGAACGCTGCGTGCGACAAAGCCCTGTTTGGTTGGCCTTGTAATGACAAAATCCAAGAACTGCGGATGGAGTTTGCAAATGAAGCAGATGCGTCAAAGCACTTGGCAATTGTTGAGAAGATCCAAATGGAGGCTTCCAAAAACCCAACGCACATTCATCTTGGCCAGTGGTACTCACCAGCCGCGATGGGTGCAAACATCTCTGGTGCTCCTGTGTCACCGGTTGTTGCGTTCTGGGGCTACAAGAAGGACGAATAATCTAAATATTCGTCTATAATTTAGGTAGCGTCGCTTAGTTTGTTTGCGGCGCTACCCTTTTATCTCTTTCTGCTTGGGGATCTTGGCATCAAATGCTCGTCTACTTAATTAAACGAATTCTTGCGGTTATTCCGGTCATGCTGATCGTAGCAGTAATCGTATTTTTAATGCTGCGCCTCACGCCCGGCGACCCTGCGGCGATCATCGCAGGGGACGCGGCGACCAGCGCCGACATCGACCTTATTCGTGAAAAGCTTGGACTTGAACGTTCACTGATCGAACAGTTCGTGCTGTGGATCGGTAACATGCTTGGCGGCGATTTTGGCGAGTCGTTTTACTATAAACGAAGCGTCACCAGCATGATCTCGGATCGAATATGGCCGACACTTGCACTTGCTACATTCACCATCGTCATCGCTTGTGTCGTTGCTGTGCCTCTAGGTACACTCGCAGCCTACAAACAGGGATCGTGGATTGATCGCACCGTTATGGGCATGTCAGTGCTCGGTTTTTCTGTTCCGGTTTTCGTCATAGGTTATGTTTTGATCTATGTTTTCGCTGTTAAACTCGATTGGTTTCCAGTCCAAGGTTATCAGCCTATTGCAGACGGATTTGGTGGATTTATCTATCGCCTGATTTTACCGTCATCGGCGCTGTCAGTTATATTTATTGCGTTAATCGCACGCATGACCCGCACCAGTGTTTTGGAGGTTCTGAACGAAGATTACATCCGAACCGCTCGTGCCAAGGGTCTTTCGGAAACCAAAGTCATGACCCGCCACGCTCTGCGCAATGCCGCCGTTCCAATAGTGACCGTGATCGGCATCGCGATTGCGGTTCTGATCAGTGGCGTTGTTGTCACCGAAAGTGTGTTTGTGATTCCGGGACTTGGCACGTTAACAATCGACGCCATCCAAGGGCGCGATTACCCCACTGTCCAGGGGTTAATCATGCTGTTTTCATTCGTCTATGTCCTAATCAATCTGGTGATTGACGTGATCTATTCACTCCTTGATCCACGTATAAGGTATTAACATGAACACTAAAGTTTTACCCGTGGAAGACGATGAAATTGTCAAAAGCAACAAGCCCTCTCCTTGGGTGCGATTGGCAAAGAATACCAGTGTGCGGGTTGGCGGATTTCTGTTTTCAATAATTCTTCTGATGTCCCTTTTCGCGTCACTGCTCACGCCGCTTGATCCAACGGACATCAACCCATCAAATCGCCTCAAACCACCTGGATATGAAGGTACTTTGCGCGACAATGATGGAAATAAGTACCAAGTTACGGCGCGTATGGGCACGGATACATTAGGCCGTGATATTTACGCACGCGTTGTGTACGGCGCACGAATTTCACTGATCGTTGGCATTACAGTTGCTCTTATCTCTGTTGCAGTCGGCACGTTTATCGGGTTGGTCGCGGGATATTTTCGCTGGGTAGATGCAATTGTCATGCGATTTATGGACGGCCTCATGGCCATACCCGCGATCTTATTGGCAATCTCACTCGTCGCGTTGTCAGGGGCAAGCCTCACGGCTGTCATCATTGCAATCTCGGTCCCTGAAATACCACGCGTGGTGCGCCTAGTGCGTTCTATCGTGCTGTCGATCCGCGAAGAGCCCTATGTAGAAGCCGCCATTTCTGTTGGTACACCAACTTATTTGATCCTATGGCGTCACGTTTTGCCAAACACGATCTCACCGTTGATTGTACAAGGTACGTTCATTTGTGGGTCCGCCATCCTGTTAGAGGCAATTCTCAGCTTCCTAGGCGTTGGCATTCCACCCGAAACCCCTACTTGGGGTAACATCATGGCCGAAGGGCGCGATTTCTTTCAAATCTACCCGCATGCCATTTTCTTCCCCGGAATCTTTTTGTCGCTTACAGTTTTGGCTATCAACATGCTCGGTGATGGCCTGCGCGATACCCTTGATCCACGTATGGAAGGGAAATTCTAATCATGGAACAGGCAAAAACAGTTCTCGATATCAAGGGCCTGACAGTACGCTTGCCCAAAGATTCAGACCGCGAGAATGCTATTGAGGATGTTTCGTTTTCCGTAAACGCAGGCGAGATCGTTTGCGTGGTAGGGGAGTCTGGATCAGGCAAATCCGTGACTGCACAAACTGTCATGGGGCTAAACCCGCCAGGTCAACTGACCCCAAGCGCGGGATCCATCCTTTTGAACGGCGACGAAATCCTGAACATTCCACAACCCATGCTGCGCAAATTGCGCGGTGAACGCATGGCGATGATTTTCCAAGAACCAATGACCGCACTTAACCCCGTTTTACGTGTTGGTGATCAAATTTCTGAGATGCTGGAAATCCACACGGATATGAGCGCAAGCGAACGTAATGCGCGCGTGATTGAGGTTATGGAAGACGTGAACTTGCCAGACGCGCCGAGCATGGCAAGATCGTATCCGCACCAATTATCTGGTGGTCAACGACAACGCATCATGATCGCGATAGCACTGGCACTAGAACCCGATCTTCTGATTGCAGATGAACCGACAACCGCCCTAGATGTAACGACCCAAGCACAGATTTTGGACCTAATCAAAGACATCCAGCGCCGCCACGGTACAGCTGTTTTGTTCATCACTCACGACTTTGGCGTTGTGGCCCAAATTGCTGACAAAGTGGTTGTCATGCGAAACGGCCAGATGGTTGAGCAGGGTACGATGGATCACATGCTGCACCATTCGATCGAACCTTATACGCGGATGTTGATATCTTCAGTTCCACCGCTGATCCCGCCCAAACGCGAGTTGATCAAAAAAGGAAAACCGATCCTGTCAACGCAATCGTTGGTCAAAACCTATGGCGCAAAGGGCTGGTTTGGAAAAGGGCGCGTTGTAAATGCCGCCAAACAAGTTGAACTGGAAGTGCGTCGTGGCGAAACCCTTGGCGTTGTCGGTGAATCTGGCTCGGGAAAATCGACCGTCGCCCGTTGTATTGTCCGCTTGATTGATCCCAACGCCGGTGAAATCTTGATTGACGGCAAAGATATCGCGGGTCTTAGCCAAAAAGCCCTGCGCCCGGTTCGAAAAGACGTTCAAATCGTGTTTCAGGACCCGTACCGCTCTCTAAATCCACGCCGTTCTGTTGGTAAATCCATTGTTGAGGGGCCCATGAACTTCGGCGTTAGCAAAGCTGATGCGTATAAACGGGCTCGAGATCTTATGGAAATTGTTGGTCTGTCGCCAAATGCGTTGGATCGCTATCCCCATCAGTTTTCTGGCGGCCAGCGTCAACGTATTTGCATCGCCCGGGCGCTTGCAATGGAACCAGATGTTTTGATAGCGGATGAAGCGGTGTCTGCGCTTGATGTTTCGGTTCAGGCTCAAGTGTTGGAGCTGCTCGATCAGGTGCGCAAAGATTTTGACCTGGCAATGCTGTTCATCACCCACGATTTGCGTGTCGCGGCACAAATCTGTGATCGGATCATGGTGATGAAACTTGGCGAAGTGGTCGAGCAAGGCCCAACCGCGAGCGTTTATGCAAACCCTCAACACGAATACACCAGAATACTGCTTGATGCGGCACCTGGTCGAGACGTGGACTTTACCGCTGGCGTTTCAGCGGTGCGTTAGCCCACCAAAAATTTCAGAAAGGAATGCCCGTCATGGCCACACTTCCAATTATTGAAAATTTCGCAGAAGAAATGACTGCGATCTTCAAAGATTTGCACACACATCCAGAAATCGGTTTCGAGGAGGTCCGCACGTCAGGCATCGTCGCTGAAAAACTGCGCGGTTTTGGGGTGGATGAAATCCACACGGGTATCGGCAAAACGGGCGTCGTTGGAATTATCAAAGGCAACGGCGAAGGGGCGCGCCGCATCGGTTTGCGCGCTGACATGGACGCGCTACCCATCCACGAAGAAACTAATCTGGCCTACGCGTCCCAAACGCCTGGTGTGATGCATGCTTGTGGTCATGACAGTCACACGACGATGTTGCTCGGCGCTGCAAAATACCTTGCAGAAACGCGCAATTTCAACGGCACGGTCGTTCTCATTTTTCAACCTGCCGAAGAGGGCCTTGGCGGTGCACGTGGGATGCTCGCCGATGGATTGTTTGAAAAATTCTCCTGTGACGAAATTTATGGAATGCACAACTATCCAAATGGCCAGCCAGGCAAAGTTGGCGTGACCAAAGGCACGGCAATGGCAGGTGCGTCTTTCTTTGACATCCACATCCAAGGCAAGGGCAGCCACGCCGCAATGCCTCAAATGTCGCGTGACCCCCTGATCGTTGCGTCGGCACTTGTCGGACAAATCCAATCCATTGTGTCTCGCAACGTGCCGCCCTTGGATGCCTGCGTCCTGTCAGTCACTGAAATTCACTCTGGATCGGCCTACAATATCGTTCCTGATACCGCCCGTTTGGCAGGCACGATCCGTTATTTCAAAGACGAAGTGTGCGAACTGGCAGAAAAGCGCATGAAAGAATTATGCGACGGTTTGGCAGTGGCATACGGCGTGGAAATCCGCATTGATCTGCGTAATATTTTTGATGTTTTGAACAACGATCCAGCGCTGTCAGATGCGTATTTAGAAGCTGCCGCCGATATCGTCGGCGCTGAAAACGTAACCGATACCGATGATCCTGCCACAGGGTCCGAAGATTTCGCGGATATGCTTAAAGTTGTTCCAGGGTCTTACGTGAAACTTGGCCATTCAGGAACCACGGGTTTGCATAATCCTAGCTTCTATCTTGACCCAGAAATACTGCCTGTTGGGGCCTCGATTATGGCCCGAATTGCGGAGCGTCGCTTATCCGCTTAACCAAAGGAAACCCTGATGGATATTACCAAATTGCCGTTTAACACTGACCAAATTCTGGCTGGATTAAAACCCTGGATCGAATGCGAAAGCCCGACCTATGACGCGGGCGCAGTTGACCGAATGATGGATTTGGCGGCGTATGATTTGGCGGGGCAGGCCTCCATCGAACGTATTCCGGGGCGCTTGGGTTTTGGTGGGTGCCTGCGCGCGCGTTTCCCGCATCCAAACTTTGGTGAACCCGGCATTCTGATCGCGGGCCACATGGATACTGTGCACCCCGTTGGAACCTTGGAGGTACTGCCCTTCAAACGGATCGGTGATCTTTGCTATGGACCGGGTATTCAAGATATGAAAGGCGGCAATTTTGTCTGCGTCGAAGCCATCAAACAGCTGATCAGGGCAGGGCACCAAACACCGCTGCCGATAACTGTTCTATTTACCCCAGACGAGGAAGTTGGCACGCCTTCGACCCGTGAATTGATCGAAGCAGAAGCCGCACGAAACAAATACGTTCTGGTGCCAGAACCTGCACGCGATGATGGCGGCGCGGTCGTCGGTCGCTATGCCATTGCGCGGTTCAATTTGCGCACCATCGGCACGCCCAGCCATTCGGGTGCTCGCCTCAAAGAAGGACGTTCAGCCATTGCAGCGATGGCCCGTAAGATTGGCGAAATTGAAGCGATGACAGATGATGACTGCACATTTAGTGTTGGTGTTATTAACGGCGGTCAGTGGGTCAATTGCGTGTCTTCAGAATGCACCGCACAAGCCCTGACAATGGCCAAAACCCAAGAGGATTTGGATCGCGGTGTTGCGGGAATGATGGCCTTGATGAACAACAGTGATAGTGTTGAGTTCGAAGTAACGCGCGGCGTCACCCGCCCAGTATGGGAGCCAAATCAACCCGGCACGATGATGCTGTTCGATTTGGCCAGTGACATTGCCAAAGACCTTGGATTTGATCTTACAGGGGCCAGTTCAGGGGGCGGCTCAGATGGGAATTTCACTGGCAACCTCGGTATTCCGACCCTTGACAGCATCGGTGTGCGCGGCGCTGGCTTGCACACGTTGAATGAACACATCGAAGTGGACAGCCTCGTGGAGCGTGCCAGACTAATCGCTGGCATGTTGGTTCGATTGTCCTAGCACGCATTCCCAATTGACATGCGCAATTTTGAGCTGACTATCTACTTGCCATGTTAACGACTTTTGTGCCTAATGCGCGTACAAATATTTCTTTGGGAGGAAACTATGAAACTTACAGCTTTAACTGCGCTGCTTAGTGGTATCTTGTTATCATCACCGCTAATGGCTCAGGTCAATCTAACAGCCGAAACCGCGAGCCCTGGTGGCCCTACGCATCTCGCGCCTAGCCACTTGGTTGAAATCGCGGGCACGAAAGGTATCGCAAACATTCAGTTGGCTGATGGCCAGACGTTGACGAACTCATTGCAGAATGTCGCTGAAGGCAAGACTGATATTGCAAGCACACCACATATTTTGCCGTTCTTGATGAACCGTGGCGTTGGCCCATATGGCGAACTTGGTGCTGAAAAAGGCGCAGAGCTTGCGAGCAACCTTCGCTCAATCTATCCATATATTCTTGGTAACTTCATGTTGTTCGCTTATGATGCCAAAGGTATTACGGGTTGGGGTGGTCTTGAAGGTAAGAAAATCTTCAACGGCCCACCTCGTGGTGGCGCATTGACCAACGCGCGCGCGATGATCCAGATCACAGCTGGCCTAAAAGAAGGCGAAGGCTATGAAGGCGTTCAATCAAACTGGGGACAGGCAACTGCAACCATCAGCGGCGGTAGCGTCGACGCGGTTGTATTGCCAGAAGTATTCCCAAGTGGCCGGACTTCGACACTTGGCGCATCTGGAAAGATGACCGCTTGGTCCATGCCAAAAGATGTCTACGACAGCGAAGCTATGCAGAAATACATCATAGCACCGGGCAGCGCCCCGTTGTTCCTGCCAGTTACTGACGTAAAAGCAGGCTTGGGTGAGGCATGGACTGTCGTTTCAGAAGACGACATGTTCCGCGGCTTCTCGACTGTTGGCGGTGACGTTGTTCACAAAGACATGGACGAAGAGTTGGTTTATACCCTTGTGTCAGCCTATATCGCGTCACTGAATGACCTAAAAGCCAAGGCACCGTTTGGCAACACTGTTGCCTACGACAATCCAGGTTTGGGCATGTGCGGCGCCAACCCAATGAAGTACCACAAAGGTGCGACACGGGCTTGGGAAGAAGCTGGCTTTGAAATTCCTGATTGTGCCAAAGACAACTAGAGCATTGTCACGATAACGATTTAACGCCGCTCCTATTCGGGGCGGCGTTTTAATACCGACGGGGAGAGAGTTTTATGTCCAAAGCAGATATCCAAGCAGAGCGCAAAGCCGACTTTCCCAACCGTACGTTATATATTTTGGCGTTGATCTTCGTCTTTACGGGTATTGTTAACAGCACCCCCACTATTCCCGGTTGGGAAGATTTGTGGCGCGGAATTACCTCGTTTGACACGCTGAGCGTTCGTGCCTTCCCAACCGAGTGGTTTTATCCACTTATGTTCCTTGCGATGATGACAATCGTTGCACTAAAACATTCGATGTGGCGCGACTGGGAGGGCTCTCCAAAACGTGGTTTTGGCCTGTTTATGGATGTTGCTTTGGTTGCCTCCGCCGCCGTAATTTCGGCGACCTATCTGATTGAAATTGACAGTGTTTGCGCCATCGATCTGTTGAACGGTGATCGTGCGTTAATGCTGGCAGAGTCGCTAAAGGCCGAGATTGCATTCGCCGAAGACTATGGCTTGCCCGTCCCCGACACCGTGGATGATCCGAAGTGTAGATCAACAACTGGTGTTTGGTTGGTGCTTATCATGGGCGCATCAATGCTCGTGTTTCTGGGCTACAACATCAAAGTATGGGGCCTTCCGTTGGTACTCGTCTCAC
>JASJIO010000159.1:0-11019 GCA_037625035.1 Amylibacter sp. | reverse complement strand
GCAGCATTTCAAGACGGTTGCGGCACTTCAGAAATTTTTCAGTTATCACAGTCAAATATACAATCACTTCAATCATGAAAGGCATCTCGAAACCCGACAGACTTACAAGCAAAAACGCAGTGCCGCTCTCACAGAGTGGTTCAATTTCTGTGCCGCATGATGATTGACTTGAGGTGCCTTTTACGGGTGTTCAAGTTTTCAAAGAGGTTCGGTTCGGTTTTCACGATTTTTTCACAAAATACCAAAAAGACCTGCTAGTCTGTTACCAAGTGGTGACCAAGCGTGGCTTTTGCGCAGTCCATGAATACCATAAGGTGAAGTTGGGCGACGTTTCGAAACTAATCAAAATTCAGGTGATTGGGCCATTTCAAGCAATTGGGCCTGATGGCGAAAATTTGACGCCCAAAGGCGCGAAGGCGTTTGCTTTGCTCGCGATTTTGGCTTTGACTGATGGAAAATATCGACCACGACGTTTCCTTGAGAAAAAGCTATGGAGCGGGCGTGCGCCAGAACAGGCAGGGCAAAGCTTGCGTCAAGAACTTACACAAATTCGCGTGCTTTTGGGGATCATGCGGATTGTTTTCTGGCCAATCGTTCAACCGCAATTTTCAATCTAGAGTTGTTTAATATTGACTTAGATGATCTTTCGATTGTTCCTGAAGAAGGACGTGAACTGCTCGAAGGTTTGTTGGTGCGTGACGCAGCCTTTGATACATGGCTCACCGAAGTCCGTAGCGCGTTTGGACGCCGAAAAAACGGCGATAGCTGCAAAACGAAAGGACCTTGTTCTACGAACACGCCCTATCGCGCCGAATTCGGGCGCACAGGGTATTCTTGGCGATGTGTTGGCCAATCAAATCGGCGAAAACATTGCCGAACAGGTTCGCGCGTGGCGTCAAGTGAACGTCCGCATGGCCCAAACCGATCAAGATGCCGTCGAGATCGAAATCAACGCGCAAGTGGCCGAAGAAAATGGGGAAAGCCTTGCGTTTATTCGGCTTATACACGCGGGAACAGGTCGTGTTTTGCATACGCAAAAGGCCCAAGTGGATGCGAGTTCAATGCGCGCCGCTAACGAGGATCTTTTGGCCGATGGCACCATTGAAGCTGCGGAGAAAACGCTGGACGCAATGGCGCTTGCCTTTCCGTCAGAACGCCCTGAACTGGCATCAGCTGCGATGGCACGGCGCGCTGTACGTGAAATGGAAACATTTGAAGCCAGCCGATTGGATGTGGCGGATCAATAGCTGCGTAATGGCTTTGATATTGATCAAAATGGGCTTTTCCTTGCGTGTCAGAGCCTGTTGAAAACAATCCAAATGACCGAGCTGCTAAGTTCTGATGGGGCCACTGATCTGGAAATGGTCGAGAGTTTGAATCGAAAAGCCATAGAAATGGATGGCGACAATCCATTGGTTCAAGCGTTGGTTAATCAGGTCTAAGTTTTGATGTTTACGGATTTAGGTGCGCCAATGCAGCAGCAAACAGTCGTTTGGACCCGAACCTTTCCGGCGCATTTTCTATGTTTTCTATGGCCAGCGCAAACATGTGGGAAGGCGACACGGAAACCGCCTATAACCTAACTAAAAAGGCGACAGCTTTGGCGGGGCGGTCCAGCTTTCTTCATTGGTGGGACACGTTCCATTGCATCAGTTGCATTGCGTCTGGGCGATACGAAGAAGCGATTCAATTTGGCGAATCCGCAGCCCGTGTAACCCCAAATTTCCGCCCCCCCTTTACGCCATCTTTTAGCGTTGTATGCCCATATGGGGGATCGCGAAAAAATGTGGGATATGGTGGCTGCGTTGCAGCGATTAGAGCCTGATTTCTCGCTCGATAAATTCAAATATGATGAATCTTATCCTGTGCGCACGCTTCGCCGCGCCAAATTACTGAATTTCTCTACCAAAGAGTGATAGCCTGCTTGCCTTTTTGAGCCGACCTGCAAATGCTGTTCCGCAAATAGGGAGAAACCAAATGGCACTGGAAGACGCAGCAACCGCAATCGACGAAGCCTTTACGCGCAAAGGCCACAAGGGCAACGCCTTTGAGGCAACTTATGCAGGCGCGCTATCGTTTTTACGACGTAGTTACACCAAAGATTTAACCGGCGTCGATATCGCTGTGACAGGAATTCCGTTCGATTGTGCGGTCACTAATCGCCCTGGAACGCGACTTGGCCCGCGTGCCGTTCGCGAAGCGAGTGCGCTGCAATCACCAGACGCACCTTATGGTTGGGATGTGGATCCAATGACGGAATTCAACGTCGTTGATTACGGCGATGTTGCGTTTGATCACGCCAAGATTTGGGAATTCCCCAAGGCGCTCCAAAACCATATCGCCGGTATTTTGGCGACGGATACTGCATGTTTATCTATTGGGGGCGATCACTATGTGACCTATCCGATTTTGAAGGCCCATGCAGAAAAATACGGCCCTCTTTCCTTGCTGCAATTTGATGCGCACAGCGACACTTGGGTTGATGACGATCCTGAACGGATTGATCACGGCACGATGTTTTATAAGGCCGTGAAAGAAGGGCTAATTGTTCCAGAACGGTCCGTGCAAGTGGGCATTCGTACCACAAACGCCGACACATTGGGCGTGAACATCATTGATGCACCAGAAGTTCATCGCATTGGGCCAGAGGCCGTGGTTGAGAAAATCAAAGGTATTTTAGGGGACAACCAAACCTATGTGACCTTTGATATTGATTGTCTTGATCCTGCATTTGCACCTGGAACTGGAACCCCTGTTTGGGGTGGCTTATCGAGCGGTCAAGCCGCTGTGATATTGCGCGGATTAGCTGGGATCAACACCGTTGGCATGGATGTTGTCGAGGTTTCGCCACAATATGACGTAAGCGGAGCAACAGCGGTTGCAGGCGCGCATGTAGCAGTGGAATTGTTGTGTCTGTGGGCGCATCGCCAAAAGTTCGGAGCCTGATATGAAAAACCAACCTTTAGGTGGAAATGAGATGCCGCGCTTTGCTGGGCCGGGTACATTTATGCGCTTACCTGCGGCTGAAACGGCCGAAGGTTTGGATGTTGGGTTTATCGGTATCCCGATGGATATAGGCACCAGTTGGCGCTCTGGTACACGGTTTGGCCCCAAGCAAATTCGCGCCGAAAGCAATATGCTGCGCCCCTATAATATGTGGACCCGCGTGGCACCTTTCGATCATCTGCAATGTGCTGATCTCGGCGATGTGCCGATCAATACATTCGATCTAAAAGATTCGGTTCGCCGTATCACGCAATACTATGACACGGTATTAAAACACGACGTGATCCCGATGACATTAGGTGGTGATCACACCCTAACACTGCCTGTTTTGCGATCAATCGCCAAGAAACATGGGCCTGTTGCGCTGGTGCATGTGGATGCCCATGCGGACATTAATGAACACATGTTTGGCGAAGAGATCGCCCACGGAACGCCGTTTCGCCGTGCTCATGAAGAAGGGTTACTGCAAGATGACAAAGTGTTTCAGATCGGTTTGCGCGGTACAGGATACGCCGCTGATGATTTTGACGAAGCCCGCAGATGGGGCTTTACCGTGATCCAAGCTGAGGAGCTGTGGCACAAATCGCTGACCCCTTTGGCGGCGCGGATCAAGGCGCATATCGGCGATGTTCCGTGCTACATTACCTATGACATCGATAGCCTTGACCCTGCCTATGCGCCGGGCACAGGAACGCCCGAAATTTGTGGTCTGACCCCGCCCCAAGCCGTGGAATTGATCCGTGGTTTGCACGGGTTAAACATTGTTGGCGCGGATCTGGTCGAAGTATCACCGCCCTATGATCCAACAGGAAATACCGCGCTTGTGGGTGCAAATATCTTGTACGAAATGCTGTGCATTTTGCCGGGTGTGAAAGCCGGAAACTGAAAACTCTGACAGGGAAAAGAACATGAAAGCAGCAGTTTGCCGCGAATTTGGTGCGGATCTAATCATTGAAGATATCACGTTGGAGGCCCCCAAGCGGGGACAAGTCCAAGTGAAACTGGAAGCCTGTGCAATTTGTCATTCCGACATCTTTGCCCAAGACGGCGCATGGGGTGGCCATCTGCCTGCGGTATTTGGCCATGAAGCCGCCGGGCGCATTTCAGTCGTTGGTGATGGGGTCAAAGGCTACAACGTTGGCGATCCTGTTTTGGTCACTTTGATACGTTCGTGCGGTGCATGCCCGTCCTGTGGGTCGGGCCATTTGGTAAACTGTGAAGAACACTATGACCGCGTCGCGCAATCGCCGATCCGATTGGACAAAGGCGAAATTGCGCAACAAGGAATTGGCACAGGTGCGTTCGCTGAAAGCGTGGTTGTGGATCAAAGCCAAATCGTTTCAATCCCCGAAGATTTGAGGATGGATGTGGCGAGCCTGTTGTCATGCGGAGTTATCACTGGATTGGGTGCCGTGACCAATACGGCAGGTGCGCGCCCCGGCAGCACGGTCGTGGTGATCGGCGCGGGCGGTGTTGGGTTGAACGCCATTCAAGGTGCTGTTCTGAGTGGATGTGTCACGATCATCGCGCTCGATCTAGAAGACGAAAAACTGGATGGCGCGATGGAATTTGGGGCAACCCATGCGATCAAGGCAACTGATGCAGACGTTGTTAAAAAGGTTAAAACCGCCACAGACGGGCGTGGTGTTGATTATGTATTTGTGACTGTTGGCGCGATCAAAGCGTTTGAAACTGCGACAGATTACCTTGCGCCACGGGGGGAGGTAATAATGGTTGGGATGCCGCCTTCTGGGCAGTTTGCCAGTTATGAACCCGTCATGATCACTGCGTTAAGCCTATCCATCAAAGGATCGTTGATGGGGGAGACTGTTTTGAAACGCGATATCCCATGGCTGATCGAACACTACAAACAAGGGCGCTTAAAGCTCGATGAATTGATCAGCAATCGCTATTCACTGGGTCAAATCAACGAAGCAATTGCCGACACAAAGGCGGGTAAATCACGCCGCAATGTGATCATCTTTGATTGATCCGATAGGGCCTATGATCGGGAGCTAGTGGCTCCCGATACGCCCGAGTTGAACATCGTAATCGACGGATAGACGATAATCTGGATCGTCGTCAGTATCGACCATCAACTGTCCTGCGGTTGTCAAAAGTTGATGACAATCTTGGCTAAGGTGGCGCAACATCAAGCGCTTACCAGCCTCGTTGTATTTCTCGGCGACAGCTTCAATGGCTTGAAGGGCAGATTGATCCACAACACGGGATCCTGCGAAATCAAGGATTACAGTTTCTGGGTCATTTTCTGGATTAAACAATTCTTGGAACCGTGTTGCAGAGCCAAAGAACAACGGCCCTTGCACATCATAAACCCGCGCGCCCGGTTCAGATGTTGATGCGTGTGTGGATGCAGAAATTTGCGATGCGGCGTTCCATGCGTAAACCAGCGCGGATACAATCACACCAACAACCACCGCGATCGCAAGGTCTTCTGCAACGGTAACCGCGGTCACGAGCACAATCACAAATGCATCTGCGCGTGGCACACGTGCCAAGATTTTCAGCGATTGCCAAGCGAATGTGCCGATAACAACCATAAACATTACGCCAACGAGGGCGGCCAATGGGATCAGCTCGATGATGCTGCTGCCAACCAGAATGAAGGCGAGTAAGAAAAGAGCCGCCGAAATGCCAGATAAACGGCCACGACCACCAGAGTTTACGTTGATCATGGACTGCCCGATCATCGCGCAACCGCCCATGCCACCAAAGAAACCAGTGACGGTATTTGCCGCCCCTTGTGCGATACATTCCCTTGATGCGCCGCCACGCTGATTGGTGATTTCGCCAACAAGGTTGAGAGTCAAAAGGCTCTCGATCAAGCCAATCGCGGCGAGGATGACGGCGTAAGGCAGGATGATCCAAAGGGTTTCAAGCGTGAAAGGCACCATCGGGATGGAGAAGGCAGGCAAACCGCCCTCAATCGAGGCAAGGTCGCTGACGCGCGGGACAGGAACGTCGAACAGAATAACGGCAGCTGCCACCAGGCCGATTGCGGCAAGTGGCGCAGGAAATGCTTTGGTAATCCGGGGGGTGACCCAGATGATCGCCATTGTCGCAACGACCAGTGACAGGGAAATCCAGAGGGTTGAACCCGTCATCCATGTGTGGTGGCCATTGCCATCTGGGACGCGGAATTGTTCTAGTTGGGCCAAGAAAATTACGATGGCGAGGCCGTTCACAAAGCCAAGCATCACGGGATGTGGGACCATTCGAATAAATTTTCCAAGACGGAAAATACCCGCTGAAATTTGCAAAATACCCATAAGAACAACGGTGGCGAACAAGTATTGAACACCGTGATCGGCCACGAGTGAAACCATCACAACCGCGAGTGCGCCTGTTGCGCCAGAAATCATTCCGGGGCGCCCGCCAAAAGCCGCCGTGATTAGACCAACGATAAACGCGGCGTAAAGGCCAACAAGTGGGTCAACACCCGCAACAAATGCGAAGGCGACGGCTTCTGGAACCAAGGCCAATGCGACGGTCAAGCCAGACAAGATATCCGTGCGCGTTTGTGGCAAATTCAATTCGCGTGAATGCGAAAAATACGAATTGTTGCGCAAATTTTCTGCGAAGTCTGAAATAGGGGTGCGTTTGGTCACGAGCGTCATCCTGCAAGGGGTTTGGGCGTGCAATAGGGCGTTCGTGCCCAAAGGTCTAGGAAGCATTCGTACAAATCGACGAAGACTTCGTAAATGTGCTGGAAAAAAAGCGTTTCTAGGACCAGTGTAAGGTAAATAATGGAGGCGTGACATGAAGCTGAAAGACTTGGAAATTTTCGTTGTTGGAAACAAGCCACCCGGTTGGGGCGGGCGGTATTTCATCTTTGTGAAACTGACCACCGATACTGGTATTGTTGGCTATGGCGAAGTCTACGCGGCAGTGGTTGGTCCCGATGCGATGTGCGCTGTGATCAAAGATGTGTTTGAACGGCATATGTTGGCGGAAAACCCTGAAAACATTGAATTAATGTTCCGCCGTGTTTATTCCAGCGGGTTTACGCAGCGCCCTGACCCAACCACGATTGGCGCTTTTTCGGGGATGGAAATCGCTTGTTGGGATATTCTGGGCAAGGCGTTTGAACGACCTGTTTACGCGCTGATGGGCGGTTTGATGAACGAACGGATCCGATCGTATACCTATCTTTATCCGATGGAACACCACGATATGACGGCGTTCTGGTCATCGCCCGAGATGGCGGCGGAATCTGCAATTAATGCGGTAAATCAAGGGTTTACCGCGGTGAAATTTGATCCAGCGGGCCCCTACACGGCGCGGGGGGGGCACATGCCATCAATGGGGGATATCGCGCAATCCGTGGCATTTTGCAAGGCGATCCGAGAGGCGGTTGGCGACCGTGCGGACTTGCTGTTTGGGACGCACGGCCAGTTCAGTACCGCTGGTGCAATTCGGCTCGGTCAGGCGCTGGAACCGTATTCTCCGCTGTGGTTTGAAGAGCCTGTTCCGCCCGACAATATAAGCGAAATGGCCAAGGTCGCAAACGCGGTTCGGATACCTGTTGCGACGGGCGAACGCCTTGTTACTAAAGCGGAATTTTCACCTGTGTTAAGGTCTGGTGCGGCGACTATTTTGCAGCCTGCGCTGGGGCGTTCTGGCGGTATTTTGGAAACCAAAAAGATCGCTGCGATTGCCGAAGTGTATAACGCGCAGGTGGCACCGCATTTATATGCTGGCCCTGTGGAATGGGCGGCGAATATTCAACTGGCAGCGAATATTCCCAACTTGCTGATGGCCGAAACTATTCAGACGGGTGGAGATTTCCACCTCGATCTGATTAAACATACGATTCAATGGGATAGCGGCTATATTATCGCGCCCACCGCACCGGGTTTGGGGATCGAGTTTGACGAAGAATTGGCCCGCGCCAACCCTTGGACGGGGGATGGATTGCATCTGGAAATGCAAGATGAACCCTGCCGATACGACGCACCAAACTGGTTTGCGGGAGGCGCGCCGCCGATAAGTGAGTAAGCAACGTACGGTGGGGTAGGATTTAGAGCGTACGCTGCTTTTTAAGCTGGAAAAAATGTCTGCAAAGCGTATGGCACCTGTATAGCACTTTTGACGTTAACCTTTGACGCAACGTTGTTGCGGATGTTGGTGTCGCTGCCTCTTGTAAGCATTGCTCTCTTGCACTAAATTTGGCGTACTGAATTTAGGGTTTTGATAACCATGTCCAATAAACGTGCTGTTTATTTCATCCTGCTGACGGTGATGATCGATGCCATTGGCATTGGTCTGATCATGCCTGTGATGCCTGTGCTCTTGCTCGATCTGGGTGGGTCTACTTTGGCGAATGCGGCGATTTGGGGTGGGATTTTATCCACCGTTTTCGCGTTGATGCAATTTGTATTTGGGCCGTTGGTCGGTAATTTTTCCGATCGGTTTGGGCGACGCAAAGTGTTGTTGGTGTCATTGAGCGTGATGGCGGCAGATTATGTGGTGATGGGGTTTGCGCAATCGCTGTGGTTGCTTTTTGTCGCGCGCATTGTCGGCGGGATTACGGCGGCGAACCATTCCACGGCCTCGGCCGTGATTGCGGATGTTTCACCGCCCGACGAACGCGGTGCAAATTTCGGATTGCTGGGCGCGGCATTCGGGATCGGGTTTATTCTGGGGCCTGTGATTGGCGGGATTGCTGCGGAATGGGGACCACGTGCGCCGTTCTTTGTGGCGGCTGTTTTGGCGGGTGCGATTGCGCTGTTTGGGTTGTTCGCACTGGAAGAAACGGTAACGGAAAAAAACCGCCGTGCGTTTGAATGGCACCGTGCGTTGCCCTGGGGTGCGTTTGCGCAAGTGGGAAAACTGGCAGGGCAAACGCGGTTGTTGATTGTGCTGTTTTTCCAAGAAATCGCCTTCATGGTGTATCCCGTGGTTTGGGCGTTTTACACGATTGCGAAATTTGGCTGGGATGCTTGGCTGGTGGGGCTATCGCTCGGTTCATTTGGGTTGATGATGGCGTTTAGCCAAGGGGTGCTGATCCGCTATGTGATCCCGCGTTTGGGGGAGCATCGCACGGCAATTCTGGGGTTGTCGATGGAGCTGTTGTCGTTTGTTGGGATCGCGTTTGCGCCCGCGACGTGGGTGATTTTCGCGCTGCTGCCGCTAAGTGCGGTTGGCATGTTGGCGGGGCCAGCGATGCAGGGGATCATGAGCCGCGTCGTGCCTGATAATGCGCAAGGTGAGCTGCAAGGTGTGGTCAGTTCGGTGCGAGCGGTCGCCTCGATCCTCGCGCCATTGGTGATGACGGGGCTGTTCTGGGCGTTCAGCCGTGAGGGCTGGTTTTTCGAATTTTCAGGCGCACCGTTTGTGTTGTCCGCGATCCTGATGGGGATCGCGATCCGTATTATGTGGGGCTTTGGGCGAACCGCCTAGCTGTCGATGCGTTTGGCCATGATTGCGAGGGCTTTTTGGTACACGCCAGCGGCATTCCACTGCTTGATAACTTTGAAATTCGGTTGACCTTCTTGATAGCCTTTGCCTGGTTTCCAGCCTTTTTGACGCAAGAAATTGGCGGTGGAGGCGAGTGTGTTTGTTTGGTTGTAGAAATCAACGCGACCGTCGCCGTTGGCATCGACACCGTATTGCAGCGCATTGCCTGGCAGGAATTGCTGGCAGGAATTGGGTGTGGCCTAGTTCGTCGTGTTTCGCGCCTTTGGTTGCTGTGGTGATTGCGCCTTGATCGACAAGGATCAGCGCGCTGATTGCGTGGTGTTTAAAGAAATCTGAACGGCGGCAATCGTAGGTGAGCGTGGTGATGGCCGAGACGACTTGGCTGTTGCCCATGAAGCAGCCAAAGCCTGTTTCCATGCCGTGGATTGTGAGGATCAAGCCTGCGGGGACACCGTATTTTTTGTCAAGTGAGTTGAAGAAGCTGGCGCTGCTGGCTTTGCGTTTTTTGCCTTGGGAAACGATTGTCGGTGCGCCGCGAACCTTCATGAATTTTTCGAGTGTGTATTTGAACGACTTTTGGTTGCGATCTGCCGCGATGGTGCCTTTGGCATAGCTGGAGGAGGTAAGGGCCTGGAGGCCGTGTTTTTTGGCGCCTGCTTTCTTGGTTTCGGATGCGAATTCTTTTTTCCAAGCGTTGAAGCCTGCCCTGGTGTTACCGCACGTGGCGGCGAGCGCGGGTGCGGTTGCCAGGATGGCTGTTGCGAAAATTATGCTGCGTAAAATCTTGGGGCCCCTCGTTATGACTTGGGTTTAAATATAGGGGCAAATTAGAAAAGGTGAATATGGGTGTGGGTTGAAAGAGTAAGTGAGAAGTGCTTACTTGGCGGTGAAAATGACGAAATGGGGGATGTTATGGCCGTTAGAACGCAAAGCTGTGCCTGTGGGCAGGTGCGATTTGATGCCGTTGGCGCGCCTATTTTGGCTGGCGTGTGTTACTGCGATGATTGGCCGGGGTTGGCGCATGATCGAGGCATTGGCGGGGGCGAAACCTGTTTTGGACGCTGATGGTGGAGCAGATTATTTGACCTACCGCGATAATCGGTATCGCTGTGTTCAGGGGGTGGAATTGCTGGTGGGGTATGCGTTGAAACCAAAGTTAGTGACCAAGCGGTATGTGGCGGGGTGTTGTAATTCGGCGATGTATTTGAAGTACAAGCGCGGGCATTGGAGCTCGACGTTTCGCGGTGCGTATGACGGTGCGGATTTGCCGAGGTTGAGATACGCACGAACGTTCGGTTTCGCTAGGGTGACGGTGCGTTTCCAGATGACGCGCCAGGATATCAGCGGTTCCCGATGGGGTTGTTTGGGAAGTTGATAAAGGCGTGCGGGGCGATGGTCTTTGGGTGGTCGTGACTGAGGTGCGTGGAATGCCCGCATTCCGGGGCGGTTTTATTGGGTGGACGCAACACTTTAATCTTTAGAGAAAGATGGAGTGTTTACGATGAAGTACCGGACGCGAACGTTTTATACGGCCAAACAGAAGTCAGAGATGTGGGACCGGTGGCCTCGCGG
>JASJIO010000158.1:0-12912 GCA_037625035.1 Amylibacter sp. | reverse complement strand
ATGACTTTATTTGCAATCTCACGGGCTGCTATCATGGAGCCACCAGGACCTGTCACTTTTAGAACTTCAACTCCAA
Organism: Amylibacter sp.; assembly: GCA_037625035.1. Lineage (GTDB taxonomy): Bacteria > Pseudomonadota > Alphaproteobacteria > Rhodobacterales > Rhodobacteraceae > Amylibacter. Next base: position 12,836 of record JASJIO010000158.1, on the reverse strand, counting down.
CAGACTCGAAGATGAGTTCCCCAATTTCTCTAAGGTCATAATATTCTAGCTGACCTGTAAACTCACCAGGCCCACCAGGTACACCCATGTTGAAGGTTAGAGTATTTCCATCGATCTGATAGCGTGGTTCGCCAAGAGATGGGGATGCAAACACTAATAGGCACAAAGTGAACTGTATCAGTCTCATTGGCATTCATCCTCTCAGTAACTTCTAGCTTCAGGTTAATCTTTGGTTCTAAAGAATGTGGCAAAATGTTAAAAGGAATGAGTAATGAGGCAGTACATAAAACGTTTGATGCACAGCGCATCCCAAGTTCTAATCAGCCTTTATTATTCCTCACTGACAATTTGATGCACCTCTATGACGTTGTCATCTGGATAGTTGAAGAACATCTGATACCAACCCCTCCACAACGACCGTTCAAGAGTTCTCTATGCAATGAGGTTGCAGGATGATGAGACATGAGCATTGACCAAACCAAAAGACTCCACTCTTACGAATAACTTTGCTAGCTTCTTCGCATGAGATACTTAAATACAAAGCTTATCCTAATGTCTGTGGCTCTGATAGTGAGTGCTACTGCAAGTTATGCTCTACCTCCCTGTCCAGCTAGTGGTTATTTTAATAACTGTTTTGGCACCTTCACTTTTGCCAATGGCACAATCCTAGAAGGCATCTGGAAAGATAACGAGTTCCTATACGCACAGAAACTCTCTCCACCACTTCCAGTTGTAAAATTACCAACCCAAAACGATCAAATAATCTCTGCATCATCTGGTAGTGGGTTTGCGGTTTCTGCTGATGGTTATGTAATTACCAACAACCACGTCATCGAAGGCTGTCAAAAGGTCGTGGTGCATATCAAAGGTACTGAGATACCTGTCACAGTTGTCACTTATGATCCACAGAATGACTTAGCACTACTCAAAGGCAATTTTCGTCCTTCAACAGTATTTCCATTGACCAACAATCGACCTGAATTGCTCCATGACGTTTATGTAGCGGGGTTTCCATTTGGCAATAAGGTCAGCACATTCGTTAAAGTCACAAAAGGCATCATCAGTTCCCTTACTGGTATTGGAAATAACTTCTCAAACATACAGATAGATGCAGCACTTCAAAGCGGAAATAGTGGTTGCCCAATACTTGATGACTTAGGGAATTTTGTTGGCGCTGCAGTCTTAAAACTAGACGCAAAGTACATGTTTGATAATTTTGGCAGCATCCCTGAAAATACAAACTTCGGCATCAAATCGAATGTTGTTAAAAGTATTATGGACAGCAATGGCGTTGATAGCCCCTCGGCAAACAGAAGTGCTATTAGCAAGTCTCAGTTAGGAAAGATGATATCTGATGAAACTTATTACATCTCATGTTGGATGACGATGGCTCAGGTGGAAATGCTACGCAATAAGAAGGTTATGTTTGAGGACTTTGAGAAAAGCACTTTACAATTATCCTAGCGTTCCTGATGAGGTTCTCCTTGGCTCTCTAATTTGGTAGGGAACCCTTAAAATCATACAGGAAGAAAACGGGTTGGCCCCTTTGCCTAGTATGAATCCGCGAGAATGTTTTGCTTTTGAGATAACTCAGCATTTAGTCGCAATTTATCTGATGCTAAATAGGCCGGGCAGAAGATATAAACTCCGAGTTGAAGCGCATCATGGTTTTACCGTACCTAATTTTTTAACTACCAATGTAACTACTATAGTGGAAGCTCTAAATTAAAGTTTGAAGTAATATTTTACCTAAGCATATGTTTTATATTGTATTAGTTGGTAGATCGCTTCGTTTACAGCGAAGATGTCGGGAGTTCGATCTTCTCACGACCCACCATTTTCCCCTCGGGGATTTAAAGAACGCGCATAACGGGCGCGTTTTTTGTTTGTGGAGACCAGCGCGAGGGCGGCGACCGCGAACATCACGACGCTGCCCCCTAGGATTTCGCGCGATGTCATGGATTCGCCCAAGAACGCCCAGACCCAAATCGGGGAAAGGACGCTTTCGATGAGGACGAGCAGGGAGACTTCGGCGGTGGGCACGTAGGGTGTGCCCCATGTCACGAGGCCGATTCCAATGCCGATGGTGAAGGCACCCATGACGAGGCAAATCATCAAATCAAAGCTGGATACGATGAGGCCGTCGCCGATTGTAAGCGCGCATTGGGCCGCGATGGCGCAGGACAGTGCACCACCGAGAAATGTTCCGCCCAGCACGTCGGATTTACCGCTGCGCCTTGCGATAACCAGCATGACGGCGAATAGGGCGGCAGAGATGAGGGCGTAGAGGTTGCCTGTGGTTTGGCCAAGCGCGATGCCTTCGTCTGCCATGATGGCGATGCCTGCGGTGGCCAGCGCGATTGTGATCCAAACCATCGGGCGCGGCCGTTCTCCGAGCCAGACCCAAGCGAGGATGGCGGCAATAAGGGGTGCAGCGGCCAGAATGAACAGGGCAGAGGCCACGGAGGTGTTCAGGAGTGCAAAGACGTAGGTGGTGAAAGCGAGCGACAGGACCGCGCCCATTGACCAATCAGTGCGATCCAGCGAGGCAAGGAAACGGATGGGGCCAGATTTGCGGCGCAGACACGCCATCAACGCGACGATTCCTGCGAGCGAGACGGAGCGGTAGGTGAGGATTTGAAAACCGTCTGCCTGATCGACAAGGCGGACAAACAGTGCGGCAAGGCTCATCCCGACAGCCCCCAACAAGATTAGGATCATTGCGCGTGATTTGGGCATAGGGCGGCCTTTTTTTGGTGCTGTATCCCCAGTAAGCAAAGCCATTCGTGCCTGTCTATAAAAGAATATGCAAGTCGGTGCTTAGTACGGCTTGACGGGCTAGGTATTGCCACCTAAAAACGCGCTCACGCCACATGTTCATGAGGCGTGGATTTTAGTACGCGGTTGTAGCTCAGCTGGTTAGAGTGCCGGCCTGTCACGCCGGAGGTCGCGGGTTCGAGCCCCGTCAACCGCGCCACTAAAAACGTTTGGTTGGCTTTCCGCCACGACATTGTGTCGATATGCGGTTGTAGCTCAGCTGGTTAGAGTGCCGGCCTGTCACGCCGGAGGTCGCGGGTTCGAGCCCCGTCAACCGCGCCACCAAACTTATTTACAAGAGCGTTCCGAAAGGGACGCTTTTTGTCGTTTTAGGGTGCAGTCACGCAGATTAGCACCCCATTTCAGACGGCTTTTTGCCGTTCAACGCTGTTGCGAATACCTGCTCACATCACTGGTTATCTTCTGATCCGCAGAGGGACTCGATATTTTCTGATTTGTGACTGTTGTAGCCCGTGGCTTTGTCTGGAGCAGGCGTTTTGAAACTGAAACGCAGTTTACTGCTGGGCCTTGAAAAACGTCATTTTAGCGCCACAATCAGAGTATAGATACACCAAAATACTGCGGTTTTGCCTTTGCGAAGGCCCAAAATATGCTTTGGAAAACAAAGTTTTGGAACAGCCAGCGTGGTAACGTGCGTCGAGTAGTAGGAAAAAATAAATGCCGGGATTCAGTATAGACAGTGGCAATTCCACGTCATTCACGGATTTGACCCCGGTAACTGGGTTGGTGATTGATTTCGCTGCTCTGGACAACAGCATCAATGTTCAAATTAATGGTGTCGATCTTTTTGTGGGTGGCCCTGCAGGTGCGCCAAACGAGCTGGAGTTTCAGACAAGTGGTACGTCTGGCCAAACCGTTCGATTTGCCAATGGCGACCTGTACGAGACAAATACCGCTGCGATCTGGCAGATGGGCAATTCCGACGCGCCGCCTGTATTTCGTTTAGAAATAAATCCAGACGGGACGGTTGCGATTTATGGCGTGCGCGTGAATGATGGCGGGCTTGAACCGCTCGAACTTTTTAATAGGTTATCTGTAAATACTGCGGCGATTGAAGCGGCTTGGAACAGTAGCGGTTCAAATACGGTCGTTGTGGATCAGATTTTAATGGGCCCGACAAATGCCAGTGGTGAATTTGTCGACGTGCTTTGCTTTGCGTCAGGCACGCTGATTGAGACATTGCACGGAGTTGTGTGCGTTGAGGATTTGAAGGTGACGGATCAGGTTTTGACCTATGATTTTGGGTATAAACCCATTTGTTGGATTGGCGCGCGTAGTATTAGCCCTGCCCAGCTTGAAGCGAATCCAAAGCTAAAGCCTATTTTGATCCGCGCAGATGCGTTGGGGATGGGCTATCCCAAACAGGATTTGATTGTGTCCCCCCAGCACCGTGTTTTGGTGTCTTCGACGGTTGCGATGCGGATGTTTGGATCAAAAGATGTTTTGATTCCAGCGCAAAAACTGCTGCCGCTGCCTGGGGTCAAAATACTCAACAACGCCAAATACAGCGTGGAGTATTGGCATATTCTGTTTGATGATCACCAGATTATCTGGTCCAACGGCACCCCGACAGAAAGCCTGTTTACGGGGCCAGAAGCGATGAAAGCGGTCTCCCCTGAAGGGCGCAGGGAGCTAAAGACGCTGTTTCCAAAGATCTGCAAGCCAGATTTCAAGCCCGTTTCAGCGCGCCACATCCCGCAAAAAGGTGCGATGGTGAAAAAAGCTGGTTCAACGACATCAGGAAAATAAAAAACCGATGTATTGCTAGGCTGCGGATGTGGGATTAGAGGCTTCGATCATTTCCAATCTACGTTATTGAGCGGCCATTCTGAAGCTGTGCCTTTGTGCACATGTGCAAATTCGCTACGAAGACGCTCGTAAGTCTCTTTAGCATCTCCGATTTGTGCTTTTGTAACTGCTCTTTCGTCTGGTGGAAGATTGTCGATGACGTGTTGGAACTGGTCTTTGGACGTCTCAAGAAATTCTATAGCAGCTTCGCCAAGCTCAAAGTGATTGCTAACATCGGTACCAATGTATTCGAACACACCAGTTGCAAAGCCGTGAGCAGCAAAGACAAATGGCGCAGAGATCGCAGCTGCGAGTCAAAGGTTTCGTGTCCCAAACACTGTAGCTGTTTCGGCTTTTTGCCCTTGAACCCCATCAGTGCTGGCTAAATGGGCCACTTGAGTCACAAGGTTGGCACTGGATTGGTCAACAAATTTTCCTTGCATGGCCAATTGAAAAGCCTGCATCAATTGCTCAATTTCAATTTTGTGACGTGCAAAGTCTGCGTAACCATTGTCTAATTCTGCGGTTTTAGGAAGCGAGCGAACCAAATTTGCTGCATAGGAAGCAATGTTTGAAGGGCTGCACGAGATTCTGCGGGTAACAAATCGAGCGGATCGCGGTTGTCTTTGCGCCCTTCGTTGTTGGCTTCAAGTTGGCTGCCAAGTGCAATAAGGCTACCCCACAACTCAAGTGCTCGGTTCGGCAAAGTACGCGAGTTTTCCTCCATGACGCCCAAGAATCTTTGAGTTTCTTCGGTTACCTGTTTGCGAATACCATCATCAGCTTGGTGTTTTGCAAGAGTATTTTGGAGTTGTTTTAAACGGTCAGACACCATCTGTGCCAACGTTTGCTGTCGATCATCAGACGGTCTTTCTGGTACGTGTAAAACCATCGCGCTGTGCGTAGGCGACCACCGCCACCCGGTAGTACTTTGTGGGTCGAGAACTGCTTCTATTGGAGGGAGTTCTGGGTCGGGTGCTTTCTTGTTTTTCTTCTTTTTGGCAGGCTTTACTTTTTCCCAAGGCAACGGTTGCGTCCAAGGGGGAAGGTCCTTGAAATAGGCTTTCACCTGACGGGCGGCTTCGGCGTAATCATCCAGTTCAGATATACGGGTTAACTCTGGCGTAGCACGGGTGGCGGGGGTGTCTTCGAAATACAATCTAACGTCGCCTTTCAAAGTTCCAAGTTTGTTGTCACCCGCGACTGGGCGAAGATCGCTGAGTTGGGTGCGGTTAACTGAGAGAACACCTAGCTCTTTCAAGTTTTCCAGTGGGCCGAGGTCTGTGACCTGTGTGTTGCCAAGGTTGAGCACCTGCAAACCAGAGATCGCTTGTAGTGGTGTGAGGTCTGTGACCTGTGTGTTGCGGAGGAAAAGCGTCTGCAAACCTGTGAGATCAGAGATTTGGGGAGGGATTTCGGTTAGGGCATGAAACTTTCGTTTATCCAGGTTAAGGACGTCGTGAGTTGCCTCCCGAACCGATTCAATCTCCGCAACCGCCGCGTCATACGCTTTTTCTGCTTCTGTCATCTTCCACCTCTGCACCTATAGGTAACGGGTGTGGCGGGCAGCCTCAACTTTTCTTCAGCGCGTCTGGCAGGTTGATCCCTGCCACTTGTTCTGGAATCGGGTCTTGGGACAAGGGATGCGTGTCGAGTTTGAATTCGGACGGGTTATCGAGCGGGGTCCATTGGCGGCCCAAGAATATTTCGAGCGCGGAGAAGTTAGCTTTGTATTGCATCTTGGGCGAGCCGGGGACCCAGTAGCCGAGGTAGACGTAGGGCAGGCCTGCTTCGCGGGCGATTTCGATGTGATCGAGGATCATGTAGGTGCCAAGCGAGCGGGCGTGCAAATAGGGGTTGAAGAAGGAATAGACCAACGACAGGCCGTCCTCGAGCACGTCTGTAAGGCAAACGGCGGTGAGTTCTTCGCGCAGCTGCCCCTCATGTGGGGGGGCGTGGTATTCAACCACGCGCGAACGCACGGGGGTTTCTTCGATCATGGATGCAAATTCGAACACGTCCATATCGGCCATGCCACCCTCGGCGTGGCGGGTGTTTAGGTAGGTGTGGAACAGATCGAACTGTTCTTCCGTGGCCCACGGGCTGGTGGCAGTGCGCACAAGGTGGTTGTTCTTGCGAATGATGCGGCGGTGGCTTTTGCGCGGTTTGAAATCGGCGACGCGGATGCGGGCAGACAGGCAGGCGTTGCAGTCTGCACAAGACGGGCGATACAGCACGTTTTGCGAGCGGCGAAAACCTTGGCGTGAAAGAGCGTTATTCAGCACCGTGGCGTGGTCGCCTTGCAGCGCGGTAAACAGCTTTCGTTCCACGCGCCCATCAAGATAGGGGCAGGGCTGTGGGGCAGTTACGTAAAACTGCGGGGCCAAGGGAAGCGTGTGGCGCATTATTGTCCTAGAAAATAGCTTTAGGTTGAGCCTAACGCGGTGGCGGTTGCATTGGCAAGCCACGATTGGCAGCTGTTGCGCGCGCTAGGCTGACACGGATTAATCTAAGGTTCGGTTAATGGCTGTGGTGCCAAGCATCATATCGTGCAGGCCTTGGCCGCGCTCAGTGATCAACATGGCAAGGGCGCAGGCAGGAATGCCGAGCCCTGTGAGCGTGAAGAAGATGTAGAGGGCCGTGTGGTAGCTGGCCTCGTGCTGGTCATCGCGGTTGCCCTGCATGTTACGGATTTCAATGCCCATGACGCGCATGCCAAGGGTGGCAGACCATTTCGTAAGGCAATAAATGCGGTAAATGACGTTTGTGATGAAGGCGAGCAGCGGGAAGATGAACGCGCCAATGCCAACAGTGACGACCACAAGACCGATGCAGATTGCAAAGATAAGGACGGCGTCAATCACCCAAGCGAACAGGCGTTTGAAGGGCACTGCAGCGTAAAACTGGGAGTCGAGTTTGGGGTCGGGAAGTTGTGATTTTTGCATGGTTTTCAATTTAAAGATGCGCCGCTCTTTTGCAAGAACAGCGGGGCAAGGCCAGTGTAGGGGAGAGGGGATCGGCCTTGGTTTTGGACCGCTTACGCGAATTTTGCATCTTGGACTTCGCTGGCGGTGTCGCTGACTTCAGTGGCACGTTCGTCCATGAATTCATCGAACTCAGTCTTGTCTTTGGCATCGCGAAGGCGTTGTAAAAAACCTTGGAAAGCGTGCTGTTCGTCCTCTAGCCGTTTGATGGTGTCATCGCGATACGCATCAAATGCAAGGTTGCCAGAGGAGCCACGTGGCGGGATCGAACGGCGGGTTTCAGAACGATTACAGAAGAAAGAACCAGACATGCGATTGCTCCAGATCATGTAGAATAGAATGGCGAGGCCGATGGGCCACAAGAAGACAAAACCAAGGACCATAGCCGCGATCCAAGCGCCTTTGCCGCGATCATCGAGCCAACCGTCGGTGTTGGAAAACCAAGTTGCGTGCGTTGACATATGTAGGTCCTTTCAGTGGGTTTGTATGTTAATATGATTTACATTCACTTAAAGTGATTTTCAAAAGAATTTGGGCGAAAATCGTAAAATTATTTTTGGGGAGGGGCGTGCCGCGTGGAGATTTTGCGGATTTAGCATTGATAAATAAGAATAAAGTGTTCGCGCTGCGTGGTTACTTTTCGATCACGCCAAGGCCGCGCAAGTAAACGCCCATGCCGCTTTCGAGCAGATCTTCGGGAGAAAACGGGCTGTGCGCACCCGGTTCGCCGCGTGCAAACAGTTCAACAACGCCGTGGGACATGGCCCAGATGTGGTGGCTGATCATGCTGGCGGGGGGGCGTTCATCTGCGGGGAGGTGTTTGCACAAATCCTCGGCCGCTTTTGTAAGAACATTCGTGGCGCGGTTGGCGACATTGGCGGGGTCTGGGTTGGCGGCGATTTTCACGCTACTTTCGAACATCGCAATATAGTGGCCGGGGTATTTGCGGGCAAAGGCGAGGTAGGCGCGGCCTGTGGCCTCGAATGCTGCGAGGGCTGAGGGCTGGCTTTTGCGGTGGGCAAATTCCATCAAATCGCCAAATATTTCAAACCCTTGGTGAGCAATTTCAGCGATAATTTCATCGCGCCCTGAAAAGTGACGATAGGGGGCGGCGGCGGAGACATTGGCGGCTTTTGCAGCCTCGGCCATTGTGAAACCTGTTGGGCCTTTGTCTTCGATCAGGGCGATTGTGGCCTCGATCAAAGCCTCTTTTAGGTTGCCGTGATGGTATCCTTTACGGGCCAAATCCTGCGCTGCCTTTGTTGGTTTCGTGTTTGGTGCGGGATAACCTGTTATGGGCTATAGGATCAAGCATGTAAATTAACACACTGATTTATATTATCAATTCGGGGCCACCTGTGATGGATGCGTCCGGAGTTCTGACGATTTTGGTGTCTTTGCCCGCGTAGGAGATTTGGACAAGGATGGTGCGCATGGGGGCGATGCGAGCGCGGCGCTTGTCGTCTGATCGGATCACATGCCAAGGGGCGTGATCGCTGTGGGACTTGGCGTGGGTTTCTTGGATGGCTTTGGTGTATTCATCCTATTTATACAGGCCTTTGACGTCAATTCCTGACAGTTTCCACTGCTTTAGACGGTCACTTTCGCGATCCAGAAAACGGCGCAGTGGTTCGGCGCGTCCCACGGTGAGCCAAAGTTTGGTAAGGATGATCTGATCGTCGCTCAGCATCTTTTCAAATTCATTCACTTGGGCAAAGAAATGGGCGCGTTAATCCTCGGTGCAAAAGCCGAAAACTTGTTTGACAACGCCGCGATTATACCAGCTGCGATCAAACAATGCGATCTGGCCTCCGTTGGGTAAGTGTTTGATATAGAGTTGAAAATACCACTGTGTACGTTCATCGTCAGTGGGTTTGGAAAGGGCCACTGTTTTGGCAATTCGAGGGTTTAAGAATTCCCTAACCCGCTTGATTGTGCCGCCTTTTCTGCTGCGTTGCGGCCTTCAAATATGACGGCAATGCGGGCCCCTGTTTCGGCCACTCATGCCTGCATTTTAACGAGTTCTACTTGTAAATCCTTTAACGTGGCTTCGTATTCATCTGAATCCATGCGTTTTTATAGGGATAGGCTTCATCAACAGGGCGATTTTTCTTTGCGTTTTCAATGGCTTTTCGTATTTCAGCAGGGGCGGCGTCGTTGAGAAAATTGCTAATCGCGCCGTCAAAAGGTTTGCTGCTGGCCATTGTGTTTTCCCGTATTTTTTGGTGGCGAATTTTGGCGGAGTATGGCGTGGAAATCGGAGCCGCGCAACGGGGCGCACGGGCGGGTAAGGTTTGGGCGCAAACGGCGTTTTTTGAGGGCTGCAAAGTGTATGCAAAACGTATGCAAAGCGTATGGCACTTGCCGCGTTAACACATCGCGCAACATTTATTACGGATTGGTTAATCGCGCCACCGCCGCCAAGATTTCGTCGTGCGCGTAATGATGCGCAGAGTGGCCTAAATTTGGCACCAGCGTGTAAATTGCGTGGGGCAGTTGTTTGGCCAAAACATCGGCGTGGATGGATGGAGGGATCGAAACATCGGCTGCGCCGTGGATGATTTCGATTGGGATTTTAAGGTCTGGATAACGCACTGATTGGGCTTCGATATGGGGCAGCAATCCGTTCACTTGGCGGCCATTGGCGCGAATTGCGGTTTTGGTAAGGGTCAGGCCAGACCCGATATAATCGAGATAGCCGTCGGGTGTTGGTTGGGGCGCGAAAATTGATTGCATTGTGTCCTGAACCAGCGATGCGGGGGTAAATGCCGACAGCGCGGTTGCCATGATCGGGCCAGTGTAGGGGCCAGCGGCAAGTTCATACAGCTTTGACGGGGGTACGGTCCACGGATTTGAAACCGCGTTCATCAACAGAATGCCGTTTGTGGCGCTTGGGTATTCCAGGGCCCAAGCCAACGCAACTGCGCCGCCGTAGGAATATCCTGCGACGATTGCCGAAGGATGGCCGAGCGCGTCTGTTGCGGCTTTGAGCATGGCGGCCTGTTCGAGCAGGCTCTCGCCGCGATCATGGATGGTGTCGGTGTAGCCGTGGCCCGGGCGATCAAATGTGATGACGGTGTGGGTTTTCGCAAGTTTGCCCGACAACGCAAAGGTGAAATCGCGCAGATTGCCGCCTGCGCCGTGGATCAGAACGAGTGTGGGGCCAGAGCCTTCTATCAAGTAATGGATGCGCGTGCCGTCAATGGTAATAAAATCGCCAAGGGGCGGGTGTGTTTTCATCGCGCGGGTGTCATTGCGATGGCTTTTGAACGTGGCAAACCCAGTGACCAGCGCCACAGCAAGGCCCGCCGTAACGACAACTTTCTTTATCATTCAGCAGTTCCGATTTGAGACATATCGAAATTTGTGGTGCGGTAGATTTCGTTGATCCAATTGCCGTACAGCAAATGCCCGTGGCTGCGCCAACGGTTTTGCGGGGTTTGGGACGGGTCGTCATTTGGGTAATAGTTGTCTGGTACGTTGATCGGCGTACCATTTTCCACGTCACGGTCGTATTCTTGTTTTAGGGTGTCGCGGTCGTATTCAAAGTGGTTGAACACGTACAAGGATCGGTGCGCGTCGTCTTGGACAAGGCAGGGGCCAGTGTCATCGGAGGCGAGCAAAGTCGTGAGGCGGGCCGCGTCGAGTTCATCTTGGCGGATTTCTGTCCAGCGCGAAACGGGGATCACCATATCATCGGAAAATCCGCGTAAATACGGCGAGCCAGTGCCGGTACGTTTGTGGCGAAAACAACCGAAGGCTTTGGCATCTAACATGTGTTTTTTGACGCCGTGAAAATGGTTAATCATCGCCATGCCGCCCCAGCACACGCCAAAGGTGGAATGCACGTTGGTTTGGGTCCAATTCATCACCTCGACCATTTCATCCCAATAGCTGACATTGGGAAAATCGAGGTGCTCGATCGGGGCGCCTGTGATGACGAGGCCGTCGAATTTGCGGTGTTTTATCTCATCAAAAGAGGAATAAAACGCCTCCATGTGGTCTGCGGCCGTGTTTTTGGATTGGTGTTCGGTCATGCGAATAAGCGTGAGGTCGATCTGCAGCGGGGTTGCGCCGATCAGACGGGCGAACTGGGTTTCAGTTGCGATCTTTTTGGGCATCAGGTTCAGCAGACCGATTTGCAGGGGGCGGATATCTTGGCGCGCGGCTTGGTCTTCGGACATGACAGAAACGCCTTCGGTTTGAAGGACGTCAAAGGCGGGCAGGTCGTTGGGCAGTTTAATGGGCATAATTGTTCACGTATGTTGATCGGGGAGATCAGGCAAGTGTGCGGGCGATGAGGTCGTTAAAATCATCGTGAGTTCGGACCAATGCCATGTCGTCAGCCTGAACGGTGACACCCCAACGCTCTGCAATTTTGCGGTAGCGTGGGAGGCGATGGTCCAACAGCATTCGATAGCCCCAGAGGATGAAATCATCGGGGTCGACATCGGGTTCGGTGAGGGCGTTATTCGCGAGGTATTCGGACCAGAGTTGCCCGAGAAAATCTGGTTTATAATACATCGGTTTTGGTGCTTTGGCGAAACGTTTGACCAGTTCTTCGACGTGGGATTCGGATCCTTCGATCCAAACAGGCAGGACGTGTTCAGATAGTTCGACCATCACTGGGTCTGCGGGGCTGTTGGCCTCGATTACCTCGACCATGGAACCTGATGTGTCGCAGATGAAATTGTCGTAGCCGTAGAGCTGTTTTGCGCGATCAATAAAGTGGACCGTGTCGAGCATGGCGTTGGTTTCGGCTTGTTGATGCAGGCCTTGGCGTTGGGTGTATTCGGGGAAGGCGATGCCGCCTTTGGCTGGATTGCCCGGTTTGCCGAGATAGGTCGACAGCGGCGCGAGGTTATCAAAGGTGATTTTGGAGCCGATGTAGATGCTGTCATCGCGCAAAAGTTCGGCGAGGAAGGGGTTTTTCATCGCCTCGGATTTGAAATTATCAACGATGTGTTCGCCCATGTAGCGCGTGCCGATGCGGTAATCGACGGAGTAGTGGAACCAACCAGAGGCGCGTAGGATGTTGGAGACATAGGTTTTGCCCAAGCCTGACATGCCAAAAAGCATCACGCGTTTTTTGGACGCGTTGGTCCATTCAGATGCGGAATTATAGAGCATGAGGGCGGCCTGTAATTTGGTGTTGGGTGTTAATTAGCTTGAAAGGCGTGGGGTGTCTAGTTTTGAGGCGCGATCATGGGCGGCGGCGTTGTACTT
>JASJIO010000157.1:0-38355 GCA_037625035.1 Amylibacter sp. | reverse complement strand
TCGCGGTAATTCACGGTGATCCAATAGGCGTACATTTTTGCAGCGGCATAAGGGGAACGCGGGTAAAACGGCGTGGTTTCGCGTTGCGGAACTTCTTGAACAAGGCCAAACAATTCAGACGTCGAGGCTTGGTAAAAGCGGGTTTTCTTTTCTAGGCCAAGGATGCGAATGGCTTCGAGCAGGCGCAGCGTGCCGATGCCGTCGGCGTTTGCAGTGTATTCTGGTGTTTCAAAGCTAACAGCGACGTGGGACTGGGCAGCAAGGTTGTAAATCTCATCTGGCTGAACTTCTTGGATCAGGCGGATCAGATTTGTGCTGTCCGTCATATCGCCATAATGCAGCGTGTAGTTCACATTGCGTTCGTGGGGGTCTTGAAACAGATGATCAATGCGCTGTGTGTTAAACGACGAAGCACGGCGCTTTAGGCCATGTACGTCATAACCTTTGGCCAACAAAAGTTCGGACAGATAGGCCCCGTCTTGGCCCGTGGTTCCTGTGATCAGCGCGCGTTTCATGGCGATCTATGCTCCTTTGAACGTCTTACATGTCAAAACCATGTTTGCCCTGTGACCTCAAGCACCTTATAGCTTTTATAAAACACGTAAGAGGTTGAGCATGATAACGCCAGTATTGTTGTGCGGAGGGTCTGGGACACGGTTGTGGCCGCTTTCGCGTAAAAGTTACCCCAAGCAATTTGCGCCATTGATTGGCGACGAAAGCCTGTTTCAAGCGAGCGCACGGCGATTGGCGGGGGATGGGTTTGCTGCACCAGTTGTGCTTACAAACTCTGATTTTCGGTTCATCGTGACAGAACAGTTGGCGAGTGTCGGAATTGATCCAGGCGCGATTTTGATTGAACCAGAAAGACGTAATACGGCACCCGCGATTTTGGCTGCGGCGTTGTATTTGCAGGCACAAGATGATGATGCCTTGATGTTGGTTGCGCCCAGCGATCATGTAGTGCCAGACGCAGCGGCATTTCGAGCTGCCGTTCGGGCTGGTGTTGATCGCGCGAGGGCTGGTGATCTGGTTACGTTTGGGATTGCCCCAACTCATCCTGAAACTGGGTATGGGTATATGGAACTTGACGGGCCGCCCGTTGAGGGGGATGCGGTAGCGCTGCGACGTTTTGTTGAAAAACCCGACGTGATCGCGGCGCAGGCTATGATGGATGCTGGGAATTACCTTTGGAATGCAGGGATATTTTTGTTTTCGGCAAAGTCGATTGTGGCGGCGTTTCAAACGCATTCGGCTGATCTAGTCGGTCCTGTCGGGCGGGCTTTGGCAGAGGCAAAAGTTGATTTAGGATTTTTGCGATTGGCCGCTGGGCCTTGGGGGCAAGCTGAGGATATTTCGATTGATTATGCTGTGATGGAACGGGCCGAAAACATCGCAGCCGTGCCATTTAGCGCAAAATGGTCTGATTTAGGTGGCTGGGATGCGGTTTGGGCGGAAGGCAATCCTGATAACAACGGAGTTGTGACCATCGGCCCGGCGAGCGCGATTGATTGTAAAAATACATTGTTACGATCAGAATCTGAGCACCTTGAATTGGTTGGGATTGGGTTGGAAAATATCTTAGCAATTGCGATGCCTGATGCAGTATTGGTTGCGGATAAACGGCGTGGGCAAGATGTGAAGTTGGCGGTGCAAGTCTTGAAAGACAAAGGCGCATTGCAGGCGACACAGTTTCCACGCGATCACCGTCCGTGGGGCTGTTTTGACAGTCTTGCAATTGGAACACGGTTTCAGGTGAAGCGGATTGTCGTGAACCCCGGTGCTGCGCTAAGTTTGCAAAGCCATGTTCATCGCGCAGAGCATTGGATTGTTGTTGAAGGCACGGCCAAAGTGACCATTGATGACAGCGTACAATTGATTGGAGAAAATCAATCGGTTTATATTCCTTTGGGTGCTGTACATCGGATGGAAAACCCAGGAAAAGTGCCGATGGTTTTGATTGAAGTGCAAACCGGAAGTTATTTTGGCGAAGACGATATTATTCGCTATGAAGATGTCTATGCGCGAGATTAGGCGCTGAGCGGAGAGCATTTTGCCAGAAGTTTACGTCACCAATTTTAATCCAAATTTTACAGGCGTGTCTGCCACGGCAGCGGGTGTTTTGCGTGTGCAACAGCGGGATTTAGATCTTGGTCTTGTGGGGCATAGATTGCCAGATTGCGGCACGCCAATGACCCGAAAAGCAGCGATTGCAGCGTCAAAAAACATACCTGATGGGCGACCTTTTTCAATCTGGCATGTGCGGCGTAATCCAGAAATGCGAACAGCGATTTGGGCGCGGGATGTGTTGGGGTTGCCGATCAAAATCGTATTTACGTCGGCTGCACAGCGACGCCATTCAATGTATCCACGTTGGTTAATCAATCGTATGGATGCTGTAATCGCAACAACTGATGAGGCAGCAACCTATGTGCCACACGTAAAAGCGGTTGTTCCCCACGGTATAGATCTAGACCGGTTTTCGCCCTCAAAGGATCGCGCGGCATCTTGGCATGCGTCGGGGTATGGTGGGGGTATTGGGTTAGCGACTGTGGGACGCGTTCGCCCTGAAAAGGGGACGGATTTGTTTGTGGACTCAATGATCCGCGTGTTGCCTGATCATCCGGACGCCGTTGCGCTTATTATTGGGCG
Organism: Amylibacter sp.; assembly: GCA_037625035.1. GTDB lineage: Bacteria > Pseudomonadota > Alphaproteobacteria > Rhodobacterales > Rhodobacteraceae > Amylibacter. Next base: position 35,706 of record JASJIO010000157.1, on the reverse strand, counting down.
TACAGCGCGCGAACATCATAGTTTTGAGATGGATTTACGGCGACGAATAAAAGCGGCTGATTTGTCGGAACGCATTTTGTTTGCCGGCGAATTGCCGCCAGAAGACCTGCCGAAAGTTATGCAAGGTGTATCCATGTTGATCGCGATGCCACGTTATGAAGGTTATGGAATGACTCCACTGGAGGCGATGGCCTCAGGTGCGCCTTTCGTGGCTTCCGACACTGGGTATTATCGCGCTTTTAGTGGTGACGGTGTTGCGGGATCGGTGGTTGGATTGTTTGATGTAGATGCGGCAACAGCTGAAGTTAGCGCGTTGTTATCGGACGATGCACGTTTGGCTGCGATGTCGGATGCGGCTTTAAAACGGGTTCACGCAGAATACAGCGTAGTACGTGAAGTGGCAAGCATTCGAAAAGTTTATGAGGACTTATGGGCGGCAGGATAGAAACGTTAGTGATCCATTTGGCACGGGCCAAAGGGCGGCGTAAACAAGTGGAAAAGCTGCTTTTTGGCTCGCCGTTTCGGGCGCGGATTTTGGATGCTGTAGACGGATCAAAAGTTCCCGTTGCACAACGTACCTCAGGCATTTCAAAAGCGTCATTATTTACGCCTGCCTACCCTTTCGCATTGAATGGGGGTGAGTACGGTTGTTTTCAAAGTCACCGCGCTGCTTGGCAAACGATTGTTGACGAGGGGTTGGATGCTGCGCTGATCTTGGAAGATGATGTAGCGTTGACGGATGATTTTTCTGCGGCTGTGGCGTTGGCCATTGAGCATATTTCGGCGTTTGGGTATGTGCAGTTTCAAGTGCGGGCAGTGGATGAAAGTAACGAGGTAGTGCAATCGGGAAAAACTGCAATTGTTCGACCACGTGTGACGCCATTGCGGACGTCGGCGCAGTTGGTAAGCCGTGCTGCGGCGCAATCTTTGTTGGAAATGACGGCGCAGATAGATCGACCTGTGGATACGTTTTTACAATCGCATTGGCACACAGGGATACATGTCGCGTGCGTTGTGCCGTCAGGTGTTGAGGATAGAACTCAGGAAACGGGTGGCAGTACGATTTCCGCGCGCAGGTCCATTTGGAGTAAGATTAAGCGAGAGTTTCAGCGCAATAGGTATCGCCGTGCAGTGCAACGATTAAGTTAGGGACCATTGCTCCCAGACAAATGGGTATTCCCAATCGCAGGTATGCGTCTTGGAAAGTGTGCGTCGGATCGCATCACGTGCTGCAATGTCTACTTCTGAATAGATGTGGAATTGAATCTGCAACTTAGTGATGTTTTTCAACCAATCAGCTTGATCCAAAGCTGGAAGCAAATCGTATTCACCCCCTTCGATGTTTAGTTTTGCAAGCGCGACTGGCGCAGTCATTTTCGCTAGAAATGTTGCCGCTTTCTGAACGCGGCCTGAAACTGCGTTTTCACGTGTTGTAAGTGCGGAAGAGGCATCTCCGTCATCAGACAAGTCCAAAGTTCCATCTGCTGTTCCTAGCGCAAGCGCGTGGGTTATAATTTTTGGGATATCTGAGAAACGGTCCTCAATTCGGGCAGCAAATGTCGGGTGCGGTTCAAATACGTGCACAGTTGGACTGTTGTGATTGTACGCATGAAAAGCCCATTCACCTTTGAAGCCGCCAAAATCAAAAACCGTGTCATCCGCCGATAGAAAGCTGAGGTCCATTCGTTTGGCTTCGCCATTTTCACGACGAAACTTGTAAAAGGCTGTCCAAAAAACCTTGCGCCAAGGTTTCTGCCACAAACGATAGTAATGCATCGGAGACAATTTCACTGGATTTGTATCCTTTTCCAACTCAACAGCTTTATACCGTTTATCCTATAGTATTTAATAGCCTAAATAAGCATGTTAGATGGTTTTGCGCGCAAAAAAGCAAGTGAAGGTGGCACAATGATTTCAACACGGATACGCGGCGGTTTGGGCAATCAATTGTTTCAATATTGTGCTGGTCGGGCGTTGGCGCTGCGCCGTGGTGTTGATGTGTCGCTGGATGTGCGCGACTATGATCGTGCAAATGCATTTAAGGTGGGTTTAGGGCACTTTAATGTGCAAACCGTACCTGCGGAGCGATTGCCTGTTGGTCGAGAGGATGGGATCGCCAAAGCCTTGTTGAAAGTTGTGAAAGGTGGCGCTTTGCGGAGTTACCGCGAGGCACCGCTTGGATATGATGAAGCCTTTGGTGGTTTGCCAGATGAGACCCATTTAAAAGGCTATTGGCAGAGTGAGAGATACTTCGCGGATTTTGAGGATCAAATTCGCGACGATTTGCGGATTGTAACACTGCCGTCCCAAAAAAATGTGGAAATGTTGGCGGGCATACAAAGATGTAACGCGGTTTCATTGCACATTCGACGTGGCGATTACGTTAGCAATGCTAAGTTCAACGCGGCGCATGGAACCTGTGATTTGGAATATTACGCACGGGCGGCGGCATTTGTTGCACAGCGAGCTGGTGATCCTGTAATTTATGCCTTTTCAGATGATCCCGCGTGGGTGGCAGAGAATTTGAGGCTACCTTATGAGATGCGATTTGTTGGGCACAACGATGGCGACACAAATTACGAAGACTTGCGGCTGATGTTGGCGTGTCAGCATCATATTATTGCGAATTCATCGTTTTCTTGGTGGGGTGCATGGTTAAACCCATCTGTTGAAAAAATCGTGGCAGCACCGACGCAGTGGTTTGATGACCCTAACAAAACTAACCCCGATATATTGCCTGAAAGTTGGCATCGCGTTTAACGGTTTTTGCGAGCTTGTTTCATTTTTGCGGCGCGAAGTTCGATGTTGGGATTTATGGCGAGCAGCGCCGAGCGGAGCAGATATAGCGGAACTGAGCCGCGTGATCCTTTTTCAGGCCACAAGGAGCGTTCGGCGCGGATCAAACGGCTAGTTGCCTCGAAGGGCAGGTCTGCTTTACCCTTTGTTAGCCTCGCGATAAGTCCCATAATGTTAAAGTCATGCAGGATGAGGTCTCGCGTCTTGGCGAGTGTTTTTTTGCGCTGATCCCAGAGGTTATCTTTGCGGGCCTGCATCATCGCATTGATAGCAGCGTCAGGATCTTTAAGATTTATCGGAACAATGCTGTCAGCGGGCAGTTCGTCTTGGACGTTCACGCAGCCGGCATAAAACGGCAGCGCCCAACACAAGAGCGGATCAGATAATTTTTCAGTCCAGCTGTATTTGCCCGCACCGTTTTCGAGTGAGAGGTGGTATTTATGGGGTAACATCGCATCCATTTTGTCAGAAATCGGTTTGTGTCCACGTCCATAGAGCGTGATGTGATCGGGAATTTTGTCTTTTAAAATTTCAATAAATGCGAGCCGTATACGGTGATATTCAGTGCTGGCTTTCGTGGACGTAACGATTGAAATTTTGTCGTCTTTTGGTGGGGATTGCAACGCTTTGAAGTGGTCATACCCAAGAGCAGCATCGAGGTTTTCGAAATCCACGCCAACAAACCATATGGAGCAATAATTGTGATCAATCCGCTGTGTTGTGAGTTGTTTTTCACCCGGCGCAATGACTGTTCCGAATTGATTGAGGAACGCTGCTGAATATGGGTGAATGTCTTCAGGCTCGCCCGCTAGAAAAATCGTCCGCATTTTGGGGAGAGTTGTCGGGATCGACCAGGAGGCACGGGTGTAGACCAACAGCACATCTGCATTTGGGTCGATGTCTAGGCCAATTGTAAAACGCACGCCTTCAAACTCGGGTCGCTTGTTTGGCGTTTGCTTAAGCCAAAGGCGGGAATCAATGTCCGTGAAAATATGTGCATGGAGGGTCATTTTTTTTGCATCCTGAATATCAGTTCGGATATCATTCTCAAATTTTTTGAGTTTTTGCATCATCGCCTTTTCGGTGTGTTTTTTGGTGTTGTCCAGTGCAATGATCTGTTTGAGAGCTGCCAACGCACTCCGCCCCCGAACAAATAAGAACAATGACACCATTTCCCCTAATTATCGTATTAGGGACAATTCCGTCGCAGCTGAGCGTATGCATTGGTAGCGCAAAGAAATAGTAACTGTCGACCCAAGCCCGATTTTATGACGTGAAAGCAAATGATGCTTGCTGAAACGATTGATGCGACGGGTAATATTGCAGCTTGTTTGCGCGGGTAGAAGACCATGGAAGATTGTTAGTCTCTGGTGGGCCTTGGTGCAAACACAACCGCATAAGTCGAAAAAAAAGGCCCCGCGTTTCTGCGAGGCCTTTCTGATTTATTATGTGAGGAGGTTCACTCTTCGCCAGCGATTTCTTCGCCAGTTTCTTGGTTCACAACTTTCATGGACAGGCGAACCTTACCACGATCATCAAAGCCCATGAGTTTAACCTTCACGGATTGACCTTCAGAGACCACGTCTTTGGGGTGGCTTACGCGCTCGTTGGCCATTTGGGATACGTGCACAAGGCCGTCCCGTTTGCCAAAGAAGTTCACGAATGCGCCAAAATCCATAACCTTCACAACAGTACCTGTGTAGATTGTGCCTTCTTCTGGCTCTGCCGCGATGGACATGATCATTTCGCGGGCAGCTTCGATTTGTGCGCCGTTGGAAGATGCGATCTTGATCACGCCGTCGTCGTTAATATCGACTTTTGCGCCAGATGTTTCAACGATTTCACGGATCACTTTACCACCGGAACCAATCACTTCGCGGATTTTTTCCGGGTTGATCTGGATGGTTTCGATGCGCGGTGCGTGCTCGGAGAAGGAACCAGTCTCGGACAAGGCTTTGTTCATTTCTTCAAGGATATGCAGACGGCCGTCTTTGGCTTGGTCGAGCGCTTTTTCCATGATCTCGGTGGTAATGCCAGCAACTTTGATGTCCATTTGCAGGGACGTGATGCCGTTTTCTGTACCAGCCACTTTGAAGTCCATGTCGCCGAGGTGATCTTCGTCGCCGAGGATGTCTGTCAACACGGCGTATTTGCCGTCGTCTTCAAGGATCAAGCCCATCGCAACACCAGCAACTGGTGCTTTAAGTGGAACACCAGCGTCCATCATGGACAAGGAGCCACCACAAACGGATGCCATTGAAGAGGAGCCGTTGGATTCTGTGATCTCGGACACAACGCGAATTGTGTACGGGAAATCAGTTGGGGCAGGTAGGACAGCTTGCAATGCGCGCCATGCCAATTTTCCGTGACCGATTTCGCGACGACCTGGACCAAAGTTACGGCCCGTTTCACCAACAGAATATGGAGGGAAGTTATAGTGCAAAAGGAAGTTCGAGCGGAACATGCCTTGCAACGAGTCGATCATTTGTTCGTCGTCGCCTGTGCCCAAAGTTACAACTGCCAGCGCCTGAGTTTCACCGCGTGTGAACAAGGCAGAACCGTGTGTACGTGGCAGTAGGCCAGTTTCACCAACAATTGCGCGAACTGTAGACAGGTCACGACCGTCGATGCGTTTGCCAGTGTTGACGATGTCACCACGAACAACCGAGCTTTCCAGCTTTTTCATCGCTGTGGACAGGTTTGTGTCTTCGAGTTCTTCTTCGGACAAGCCTGCTTTGATCACATCACGAGCTGCAGAGATCGCAGTTGTGCGTTCCTGTTTGTCTGTGTTGCCAAACGCTGCGCGCATCTCTTTTTCGCCCAGCTTCGTGATCTTTTTCAAGATTTCTGAATAATCTGGTGCTTGGAAGTCAAACGGCTCGTTTGCACAATCTTCAGCCATGTCAATGATCAGGTCGATCACTGGTTGGATTGCCTTGTGCGCAAATTGAACAGCGCCGAGCATTTCTGCTTCGGAGAGTTCGTATGCTTCTGATTCAACCATCATCACGGCGTCTTTTGTACCAGCGACAACAAGGTCGAGGCGCTGTTCTGGGTTGTTACGTAGCTCGTGCATGTCGTCCACAGACGGGTTCAACACGTATTCGCCGTTCACAAAACCAACACGACAGTTGGCGATTGGGCCCATGAAAGGTGCGCCAGACAGAGTGAGTGCAGCGGAAGCCGCGATCATTGCAACCATGTCTGGGTCATTTTCCAGATCGTGGGACAGAACTGTCAAAGTAACTTGTGTTTCGTGCTTAAAGCCCGGAACGAACAGTGGACGGATCGGACGGTCGATCAGGCGTGCTGTCAGTGTTTCTTTTTCTGTTGGGCGTGCTTCACGCTTAAAGAAACCACCTGGGATTTTACCCGCAGCATAATATTTTTCTTGGTAGTTTACGGTCAGCGGAAAGAAATCCAGCCCCGGTTTTGGTTTTTTGTCGAATACGACGGCACACAAAACAGATGTTTCGCCCAAAGTGGCGATCACTGTGCTGTCTGCTTGGCGAGCAATTTTGCCCGTTTCCAGAGTGAGCGTTTCACCGCCCCATTCGATTGATTTTTTGACTACGTCAAACATACTTTTTCCATTCTAGGCTAAGGGGCCTTCCCGTTAGCCATGTTGTGTATCGGACGCCATATTGCGTCCCGCCCCGTATCATCGTTTACAGCGGTGGGGCCGAAGCACTGCATTTCAGATGACGCGCGTTTACAGCAGGTTGGGTGAAAAGGGAATGGGTAGTTTAAAACTGAGCGGATGTGGCGCAATCAGGATGTGTGTGGCGGATTTCGTGCAGAGGGCATGAATGCGTAGATCATGGACGGGATCAAGATCAACAGCGCCATGCCGCCAAATGCGATTTGGTAACTGGATTCTGCGTCCAGGTTATTGGTGGATTGAATGATGATCCCGAAGAGAGTTTGGAACGTCGGGATCGCGGCGACCGCGACGATTGTATAAAGGCTGGTCGCGCGACCAATGGCAGCGTCTGGGACCACGTCGCGGAGTTGAGCAATGAGTGGAACGTAGAATTGTTGGCAAAAGATCATCCCGAACAAAAGGGCTGCTGCGGGATAGAGCGGAAGGTTATCCGTGAAGGTGATAATGAGCAGGGAAATGATTGAAATGAACGAGGCGGTGAGGATGACGGAGTAGCGAGATATGCTGGAGTATCTGTCGATAAGGCCAAAGACAGTGCCTGATGTCATGGTGGCGCAGAAGAACAACATTTGGAAAAGCCCCGTGTCATTGAGCGAGAGGCCGTGGACTGCTTTGAAGTAGGGACCGCACCAGAGGCCTGTGATGCAGGTGATTGGTGCCCATGTTACAAACGCCATCAGAAGGATCGGATGTAAGTTTTTGTCGCCAAGAAGAGTGAGGAAGCTGATGTGCGCTTTGGACGTTGTCGGTATGTCGCGAGATTCTTTCTGGGCGGTAGCGAAGATGACGAGTGCAAGGATCGCCGTGAAAATTGCCAGCCCGATGAACACGTTGGCCCACCCAAAACGGTTGATAACAAAAGCAAGCGGGTAAGTTGCAAGCAAGCCGCCGACACCGCCTAGTGTAACCATTAGCCCGTTGAGAAAGCCGAATTGGTTCGCTGGGAAATTGCGCGCCAGCAGAATGTACATGCCGACGCCACCAACAGAAAGGCCTGCGCCAAGGACAACGCGGGCGATGATTAGGCCGATAAAGGAGTTGGCGTAGATGCAAGTTAGCGTGCCAAGGGCTAGGATAAGCAGGAATGCACTGATGATTATGCGCGGACCGTATTTATCCAGCAACGTGCCGATAAAGCCTTGGGCGACGATGTTGACGATAAATATAACCGAGATTACGAAGCCCAGCTGATCCGCGCTTAAGGCAAATTGATCTTGCCAAACGGAGGCAACGATAGCGCCTGCTGCGCGGTGAAATTGGCCCATTCCGAACAGAAATACACATGTCGTTAGAACGACGAGCGATTGCAGGCTGAGAAGGGTGCGATTAGAAGGCATTCGCGTAGGGTATCGGTGGATTTGAGGGCGTGCAATGCGGCTTTTCCCAGCGTCTTAGATGCGCTAGATTTGTTTGAAATTCAAAAACGTGGATTATAACGTGGATTATATTGTGACGGATTTTCAAGATAAAACAGCCAAAGCTACCGCAGCGATGCGAGCGTTGTTTGAAGCGACGCCGTTGCAGCGAAACGATCATCTGTCCCTAAGGTATGATGCAGATGTTTGGTTGAAGCGTGAAGATTTATCGCCTGTGCGATCGTACAAAATTCGCGGGGCGTTTAACGCGATCAGCAAGGTTTTAACGGAGCGGCCTGATCAGCAGCTGTTTGTGTGTGCCAGTGCTGGAAACCACGCGCAGGGCGTGGCGTTTGTGTGCAATCATTTTGGTGTGCGAGGCGTGATTTACATGCCTGTGACGACACCGCAGCAAAAGATAATGAAGACAAAGATGTTTGGCGGCGATCAGATATATTGGTTCTAATCGGGGATTTCTTTGACGATACGTTTGCTGCTGCACAGACATACTGCGCGGCTGAGGGTGGCCATTTCTTGTCTCCTTTTGCCGACACTGATGTGATTGAGGGGCAGTCCTCGGTTGCAATGGAGATCGCAGAACAGCTGGGCAAAACGCCTGATGTGATTGTCGTGCTGGTTGGCGGGGGTGGGTTATCTGCCGGGGTAGTTTCGTACTTTGGCTTGGATGTGCTGGAGTATGTGTTTGTAGAACCCAATGGCGGAAGGAGTTTTGCAGTTGCGATTGATAACAAAGGGCCGATTACATTGGATCGTGTCGATAGCTTTGTTGATGGCGCGGCGGTAGCGCAGATCAGCAGTCGTAATTTCGCTGTTTTGAAGGATGTGCAGCCAGATCAAATAAAGGCCATACCAGAGGACCGTTTATGTTCAACCATGATTGAAATGTTGGACGTTGAGGGGATCGTCTTGGAACCTGCTGGTGCTTTGTCGATTGATGTTTTGGGGGATATTACCAGCCAGATCAAAGGCAAGACGGTTGTTTGTGTTTCTTCTGGGGGGAATTTTGATTTCGAACGGCTGCCAGAGGTGAAGGAGCGTGCGCAGCGGTATTTGGGGCTGAAAAAAGTATTTCATTCTGCGATTGCCACAACTGCCAGGAGCGTTGAAAGATTTCCTTGGAATGCTGAGTGAGAACGATGATATTTCGCGGTTTGAATATTTGAAAAAAATCGTCTCGAAACTTTGGGACAGTTTTGATCGGGATCGAAACCGACGATCGGGAAAATTTTGATCAGTTGGTGATACGGACTGCAAAAGCGAGGTTCGCATTGCGCGATATCACGGATGATACGGCGATCGCGGAATTTCTTGTTTAAACGAAAAACGCCCACTCTTTGCAGAACGGGCGGTTAATTCTTACCATCGAAATGGATTTAACGGCGGATGCCGAGGCGTTTGATCAGATCCTGATAACGCGCATCGTCTTTTGCCTTTGTGTATTCCAACAATTTACGACGCAGAGCAACCATTTTCAAAAGACCACGACGACCGTGGTTGTCTTTTTTGTGGGTTTTAAAATGTTCTGTCAAAGTAGAGATGCGTGATGTCAGGATAGCAACTTGAACTTCAGGTGAACCAGTATCACCTTCTTTGGTTGCGTATTCTTTCATCAATTGAGCTTTAAGCTCTGGAGTAATCGACATCGGGGTCTCCTTTATCTGTTAAAGGGTTATGGCGCAGGCCGGGATGTCGTCCAGCAAGGTCCGTGGAGTATCCGCATTTAGGCGGATGGGGGTCAATAAACGCAATTCAGACGAAAGGGAAGAGAAAACTCGAAGAGCTGTGATGTTGAGGGAATAAATGTCGTGTTAACCATGATGATGAAAACTTCAGAATTTAACCATTTTTTTTTGTTATCTGCATACATAGATGGTTCGAGTAAACGGTGCGCTAAAAGCGTGATTTGGTTTGAAAACCGCGCTTAAAGGATGTGATTATGTTAGAGATTTTGATCCTCTCCATACTGGGATTTGCGGGTGCTGGAATTGGTGGAATGGTCAGTTCAGATGATGACGGCAACGTTGCTGCTGATGAGGCAGATGCAAGTTCTGATACAGCTGACGATCTGAGCGGTGATCTTTTGCTGGGTACACTAGAAACCGATATTCCGGTTGTTACTGTCGAAGACGACCAAATTTCGTTGGACGTTGAGGCGGATGAAAACCCAGAGGGCTTGGAGAACGATCCAAACTCGGGCGTTGACGTGCAGATTGGTACCGACTTTGATGATGTGTTGACGGATTGGACTGGTAGCAACGAGATGTATGGCGGTGACGGTGATGACACGTTGCAAGGTGGGTTTGATGTTGGCGAACTTAGCGTGCTGCACGGAGATGCAGGGGACGACGCGTTGCAAATACGCGGCGCAACTGAAGCTTACGGTGGTGAAGGCACGGATACTTTTATTCAACACTTGGGTAGATGAAGCACCAACTGTCATGGATTTCAACGCAGCTGAGGACAAGTTAGAAGTGGATATTTACTCCCATGAAGGCGTTCAAGAATTGGACGATTTTGACATCAATGTACAAGATTTTGAAGATGGAAGCGGCGCGTCGATTTACGTTGATGGAATCGAAGTAATGCGTATTCCAGGCGCGCAAGGTTTGAACCTAGCAGATGTGCAATTGAATCTAGTTTAACGCCCGCGCTTCAATCCAATAACATTTGAAGCAAACAAAGTCGTTAACACGATTGCTCCTCCAATCAACGCATATTGCCCTGGGTTTTCTCCAACGACGTACCAAACGAGTAGGGGCGCAAGCACCGCCTCGAGAAGGAGCAGAAGCGAAACTTCGGATGCTGTAATGTAACGCGGGCCTAGCGACATAAGGGCGGTTCCCAGTGGGACAAACATCGCCCCGAGTATGATCAACAACCCCCATTCAAATTGGGATAACGTTTCAAATTGAGCAAATGGCAAGCAGATAAGCGCAGTCAGACCATATCCAAGTGCAGTCGCAGGAACCATCGATATTTCTCGTGCTGAACGTGCCGTTGTGAACGCGAAAGCATGCGTAGCAGCCGCGCATAGCGCAATCGCATCGCCGACCAAAGAAGATTGCCCGCTAGCGTGCGAACCCGCAGCAATTATTGCGATGCCAATAAGCGCAAAGGAGGTAGTCCAAATCATGCGGGGAGAAAACCGTTCACCAAGAAACCCCCAACTTGCAAGTGCTGCAAAGATTGGTGACGTGCTGACAATAAAAAGTGCATTGGCCACTGAAGTTAAACGCAGGCCATAGATAAAACAGAAGGTCGCGATACACAAAAGAACGCCATATTGCAGCCCAGCCCATCCCAATTTTCGATATGCGTCAAAGGTTTGCGCCCGGTGCTGTATCAGTGTGAACAAAAAGATCATGATCCCAGCTAGGCCTGAACGCACGAGAAGAAATGTAAGGCCGTCTGTTTCGACCAAACGGACGACCAAGCTGTCTGGAATAACTGCCAGAACACCGATGCTAGTTAGGATCAAACCTTTGGATTGGTCCTTCATATTTGACCAAACAGGATTTTGCGTTCCACGTCTGTGTGTGGTCGACTGGGGCGGTTTTCTTTGCCCAAAGATACACCCCTTTTAACGGCAGGGCGATCTTTGATGCTTGCGCGCCACGCGATTACATTTGGAAAATCGTCTAAACTCAATCCCATTGCTTTGCCGATTAATACCCAAGGCCAACACATCATGTCCGCAATTGAATAGTCATCAACGATGTAATTACGCGCCTCTAGGCGTCGTTCTAATACACCGAGGCATCTTTTGTATTCTCCGGCGTACCGGTTAGCTGCATATCCATCTTTTTCACTATCAGGTGCATAGTTGAAAAAGTGACTGTGCTGTCCGGCCATCGGACCTTGGTTGCCTGTTTGCCAGAATAACCACTCGAGCGTTTCTTTGCGTTTTATTGGGTCACTCGAGATAAATTGGCCAGTTTTTTCCGCCAAGTACCACATGATTGCGCCACTTTCAAAAACGCTGACTGGGCTACCGTCAACCCCGTGATCGACAATTGCTGGCATGCGGTTGTTTGGGCTAATCGCCAGAAAATCAGGTGTAAACTGTTCACCTTTGCCGATGTGCAACATATGGGTTGTGTAGGGTAATCCCAATTCCTCTAAAAGGATTGAGACTTTCCATCCATTTGGCGTTGGCCAAAAGTAGAAATCCAAGGGCTTGCTCACGGTGTGTGGCCCAGTTTAATTACGCCATCTTTTGCTAGGGCGGTGATCTCATCCTCTGAAAGGCCAGCTTCTCGAAGGAGAGCCGCAGTATGTTCCCCAAGTGACGGTGGTGGAATACGAATTTCAGTCGGCGTTTCTGAAAACCGAGGTGCAGCACGGGCTTGGCGCAATTTGCCTGCAGTTGGATGGTCGTATTCTATTATGGTTTCATTCGCTTGAACTTGTGGATGCACACGCATTTCACGGCGATGCAAAACAGGGGCGCAAGGAACATCGTTTGCCTCTAGTTGATCCAACCACTCCTGAGTCGTTCGTGTACGCAATACATCTTGGGTCAGGGTCAAGCGGTCGTCGATGTTTTTACCGCGTAACGCAGCGGTTTTGAAACGAGGGTCATCGACAAGATCGGGCATTTCGAATGCGCGTGAAAGGTTCGCCCATTCTTTGTTTGATTGAACGGCAACCGATATGTATCCATCGGCAGTTTTGTATATTAGGTCAATAAAGCTTTGGGCGTTTTCTTGGCTGAATTCATTGCCAACAAATGTGTGCCCACCCATGTCAGATCCCCATAAGAAAGAAATAACTGTGTCGAGCATGGAAAGTTTTATATGCTGGCCAATGCCCGTGCGTTCACGGTGAAACAATGCGGCGGAAATGGCTTGGGACGCGGCATATCCCGTAAGCTTATCTGGTAGGATCGTCCGTACGAGCCGAGGACGACTTTCATCAGAGCCTGCTTGCACAGTTGTCAGTCCCGATAGCGCCTGAACTAATGGATCGTAAACAGGTTTTTGGGCATAAGGCCCGACTTCGCCAAAACCTGAAATGGACACGTAAATGATGTCGTCCTTGATATTGCGACAGGCTATTTCTCCGACACCAATGCGCTCCGCAACCCCGGGGCGAAAATTTTGAACAATCACATCGGCCGTCTTAACAAGCGTATGAAAGGCCGCGAGACAGCGTTTATCTTTTAGGTTCAAAGTCAGAGACCGCTTGTTGCGATTATTGTTCACGAAAGAGGCCGACATACCCGCGCGGCGCGTGGAAACCATGCGTGTATGATCACCAGTTTCAGGGGTTTCAATTTTAATCACATCAGCGCCTTGATCTGCAAGGATCATTGTGGTTGTGGGGCCAGATATCATCGACGTTAAGTCTAAGATGCGAATGCCGTCAAACAGGGATGCCATTAAGCTACCTTATTGTTGAGAGGTTGTCGGCAGTTCAATAGAAAACAACAAATTTGGCAAGCGTCGTTAGAGCTTATCTTGCGGTTAAGACAATCTCGATCCATCTATTTGCGGTTGCATCAGAAAACGATTTAGCAATGATCAAGCCATTGGCTGAAACTCTGGTCCACCAAGCTTTCCGTTTGCGATCAAACTTTGAGCCACTGATAATGCGCGGTTTTGGCTTAGAAACCATGCTTCATCTGTTTTGCCGGGCCGTAACTGTTGACGCGGATCATCCATTCGATTCCGTCCGTGATCCGCGTTGTCCTATCTTTCAAGGTGGCCGCAACCTCGTTTAACTTCACGCCTTCAGATTTTTGCAGTGTTGCGGACTTCTTCGAAAACAGAATGCTTGCAGGAATGAGAAATCGATCTGTCGAAGTCGTCGTATCCGCTTTTGCCACTGAAGGTGCGATTAGATTACGCATCTCTGCGTTTAAGTTCGCTATAATGGCCGCTCCCTCGATTGAGCGTTTCTTCTGGTTCAGGTGGAGGGTTTTTTGTGCAGTTTTAAGCGCTGTTTGCGCCCGTCCGACGTTGGATTGTAGGTCGGACAGAGTGTTTTCTGCACTTGTTTGCTTTGCTGAAAAATCCTGAATGACTGGTCCTCCCATTTAGCCCCTTTGCTGACAGATGCGGTGATGGATTTGACCTACCGTGGAACAAGCCAGACTGTAAGGCGATGCCAGACAATTGGCGGTGTGAAAATCTCTATTTCCCAGAGCCGATGTTTGAAATTTTGGTTCTGCTGTTCACATCAAAAGACCGGCCGATTGCGTTTAATTCTGAAAAAGACATGGAGTGCAAAACACTTTGTCGTCCGAAAGGGTATTTTACCCATGATTTAGAGGGCAACGGACGCCTTTGGTTGACCAAAGGGTTGGTGAAGTTAGTGCAACCGATCACGATGGCTGATTGTTTCGAGATGCTTGAAGATGGCGAGATCGATGCGGTTGCGATCAACGAATTCACGGGCCGCACAGCCATGAAAGAGCTTAAGCTTGTAGATAAAGTAGACGTCGATCAATCGCGCCCTTTTTCGATTGAAGGCTTGCATGTTGTGGTTTGCAAATCGCACCCTCCAGCAGAAGAAATGCTAGGCCTTATCAATGCAGGACTAACTGGCCTGAAAGATTCAGGTGATTATCAAAAAATTATCGACAGCCACATGACGCGGATTTGGGAGAGCTTCTAGGAGCAAGATAATCCAAGCAGTGTTCGGGGAGAAGTTATGATGAGACGATGGATTGCAAGTGGCGTGTTGGCAAGTATTGCTGGCGCTTCGATGGCACAAGAAGATTGTGGGCAAACGTATGTTCTGAAAGAAGGCGATACGCTTTTGTCCGTTGCACAGGAATATTACCAAGATTGCGGCAAATGGTCGGTCATCTATTAAGCCAACGAAGACGCATTGGGGGGGAATCTGGTTGATTTGCCAGCGGGCGTAACGTTGGACGTACCCTGTGTAGATGGCCAAAAACCGATTGTCGCCGCAACGCAGGCTGAAGAACAGCCCGTTGTGAAGGTTGAAGAGGCCGTGGCAAAAACGGAACCCGTGCAGACGCTGCAAGCGGATCCTACGCCTCTTTTGCAAGATAACGCAGATATTAAACTTCTGACGGGATCGAACTACGCACCATTTACCCAGCAAGATTGGCTCGGTGGAGGGATGTTTACTGAATTGGTAAATGCGTCTTTCGAATTCGCGCCAAGCCCGCTGCCGTTTTCGGTTACTTGGGAAAACGATTGGTCAAAACATCTGTTTCCACTTTTGGATGAAAGGAAATTTGATATGAGGTTCCCGTGGATTCGCCCAAATTGCGATGCTGATCCTCAAAACGAACGCTGCATAAATTTTCACTTTTCCGAACCAGTTTTCGAGGTCCTTGAATTGCTTTATGCTGCGGCTGATAGCAAGTTGGGATTTTATGACGATTCAGATATCCACGGGGCGTCAATTTGCCGTCCTACTGGATATTTCATCCATGACCTTGAAGAAAATGGCCGGCTTTGGCTGACAAACAATTTGATCGACTTGGTGCGCGCAGACAGCCCCGCAGATTGCTTCACAATGCTGTCTGACGGCAAAGTTGATTATGTATGTGCCAATGAATTCCTAGGGCCAAGCACCATTGCTGAAATGGGAAAAACGGGCGAGTTTAAATCTATGAAACGTGCGCTTTCGACATCCAGCTTAAATGTGGTTATCTCTAAAAATCACTGGCGTGATACGACGAATTTGTATCGGTTCAATGCAGGCTTAGAGGAGTTGAAAAAAACGCCTCGCTATAGTCAGATCGTTGACCAACACTGGAAGGCGTTTCGTGACAGCTTGAAATAATCTCGGGACGTTCAAAAAGGTATTAGGCCTTTTGATGTCTAGCCCGTGCGCCCCGTTCAATGGCGGCACCTGCGAGACGATCAATGAATAGCTCGTAGCGAATTTCTTCTAAGAAGCGGAGTTCACCTTCACGAAGAAGGCCATCAGCAGCAGCGACATCACAACATAACGCATAAGCAGTTTCGTTGAATTTTTCGGGCATCGCGGCGCGAACAAGACCAAAGAGCGCATCAAGCCCGTCTTCATCTTCTAAGATATCGAACACGGTTTGCGAAATGATGGTCATCCGATCAGCATCATAATTCGCAAAAATAGGTAAATGATCTACCACACGCTGGATCGACAGTAATTCTAGCGTTCGAACGCGCGCATCAGACACAGAGGTCGAGACCATAAGCGCGATAAGAGCATCTTGGAGGGTCCATGGGCTTTCGTTGAGGTCATCTGTTGTCATCTGTTGGCCTTTGGTGGTTATTCTACGCGATAATATTGACGCTTGGGGGCAGGAGCAATAGGGAGTGCGTCAGACACCTATTAAAACTGGAATGTAATATGTCCGATCTCCGTGATCTTGCGATGAGCTCTAAAGCGTGGCCCTTTGAAGAAGCCCGTAAGATTTTGAAGCGGTATTCGAATGGTGCGCCTGAAAAAGGCTATGTTTTGTTTGAAACAGGGTATGGGCCGTCTGGTCTACCGCATGTCGGTACGTTTGGTGAGGTTGCGCGGACAACTATGATCCGTCGCGCATTCGAAGTGTTGTCAGACATTCCGACGCGGTTGATCTGTTTTTCGGATGATTTGGATGGAATGCGCAAAGTGCCTGGAAATGTTCCTAATCCAGAGTTGTTAGAAGAGCATTTGCAGCGGCCGCTAACATCGGTGCCGGACCCGTTTGGCACACACGAGAGTTTTGGTGCGCATAACAATGCCAAGTTGAACAGTTTTTTGGATACATTTGGATTTGAGTATGAGTTCATTAGTTCGACTGAATATTATCAATCGGGCAAGTTTGATGAAGTGCTGCTGCAGGCCTGTGAAAAATACGACGATGTGATGAAGGTGATGTTGAAGTCTCTGCGCGAAGAACGGCGCGGGACCTATTCTATCTTTCTACCAATCCATCCTGAAACGGGGCGCGTTTTGTATGTGCCGATGAAAATCGTGGATGGAAAGAACGGGACAATCACGTTTGATGATGAAGAGGGCAAAGAATTCACGCTTCCTGTGACAGGTGGGAATGTGAAGCTGCAATGGAAGCCGGATTTTGGCGCGCGTTGGGCTGCGTTGGATGTGGATTTCGAAATGTATGGGAAAGATCATTCCACCAACACACCAATCTATGATCGTATCTGCGAAATTTTGGGTGGCAAGAAACCAGATCATTTTGTGTATGAATTGTTCTTGGATGAAGATGGTCACAAGATTTCAAAGACGTCTGGTAACGGCATTTCGATTGATGAATGGCTGACCTATGCGTCGGCTGAATCGTTGTCTTATTTTATGTACTTGAAGCCGAAAACAGCAAAGAGGATGCATTTCGATGTGATTCCAAAAGCGGTTGATGATTATCACCAACAATTGCGGGCCTATGCAACGCAGGATTCCGCTGCACAGTTGAATAATCCTGTTTTTCATATTCATGGGCATAATGTACCTGCCAGTGACATGGTTGTTCCGTTTTCGATGCTATTGAATTTGGCGTCTGTATCATCGGCTGAAACCAAAGAAGCGATGTGGGGCTTTATCAACAAGTATGCGCCTGATGCTTCGCCTGCGGGAAACCCTAGTTTGGATGCGGCTGCTGGGTTTGCGGTGCGCTACTACCATGATTTTGTGAAGCCGCAAAAACAGTTCCGAAACCCGACAGATCAAGAACGCGTGGCATTATCAGGTTTGGCGGCAGCGTTGCGAGATACTGATGTTGCCAAAGCAATGATCGACAAAAAGAACGCTGCGATGGGCAATGATGAACCACCCGT
This sequence comes from Amylibacter sp., assembly GCA_037625035.1. Taxonomy (GTDB): domain Bacteria; phylum Pseudomonadota; class Alphaproteobacteria; order Rhodobacterales; family Rhodobacteraceae; genus Amylibacter. The sequence continues at coordinate 18,127 of JASJIO010000157.1, read as the reverse complement.
TGAAACATTAGACCTAACAAATGCAGATGATTTGCAATCAATTGTGTTTGCTGTTGGCAAAAATCACAAATTTGAACCACTGCGCCATTGGTTCACTGCGATTTATGAGGTCCTGTTGGGGGCGTCTCAAGGCCCCCGTTTTGGTGGGTTTATTGCATTGTACGGTGTCGACGAAACTATTGTGTTGATTGATGCAGGGCTTAATGGCGAGTTGGTTTAGGCCTTGAGAAAAATTATACCAAAGATGATGCGAACCCGAGCAGACCAGAAATAGCCAGCACCAAAAGAAGGTTCATGTGGCGCACGAGCAGAAGGTAGCCACATATGATGGCTAGGACGACGACTATTGGGCTTAAGTTGGTCAACGAAGGAAGCCAGAGCGTGAAAAATCCGCTTTGTTGCAGTATGACTTCCCCAAAAAAGACGTGAAGCGCGAACCAAACCGATAAGTTAAGGATAACGCCAACGACTGCTGCAGTGATCGCGTTTAGCGCGCCGCGCAATCGGGGCTGGGCGCTGATCCATTCTACGTAAGGCGCGCCTACAAATATCCACAAAAAGCAGGGTGTGAACGTAACCCACAGTGTGATGACGGCTGCTAAGATGGCGGTGGACCATCCTGCATTGGCATATCCCGCAAGGAAACCAACGAATTCTGTCACAAGGATCAATGGTCCAGGGGTGGTTTCTGCCAAACCAAGACCATCCATCATTTGCCCAGCAGTGAGCCATTCTTTGGCGGTTACGACGTCCTGGCCCATATAGGCGAGCACGGCATAAGCACCGCCGAATGTTACGGTTGCCAATTTTGAAAAGAAGTATGCGATTTCAGTTAGGATGGAAGCTGGCACAAGAGCACCGAGGGCCAAAACCGGGATCCACCAAATTGCGAGCCATATCGCGACAGTTTTCAGAGTTTGGCCAAGCGAATGAGTATTGGAGAGTGGTTCTGTGTCTTCAGCGGGTGAGGATACGAGCAGGCCATAAAACCCTGCGGCAAAAATAATCAGTGGATAGGGCAGATTTAGAAAGAAGATTGCGATGAACGCGAGCGCTGCGAATATCCAGTGCGAGGTATTTAGAAGCGCCTTTTTAGAAACCCGCAGCAATGCTTCGATCACAATGATCACGACCGTTGCTTTGATGCCAAGAAAGATTGCTTCGATCGCGGGGAGCTGACCAAAGCTGATATAAAGAGCTGCGAGTGCAAGGACGACACATGCGCCTGGTAACACGAACAGCAGGCCAGCGATCAGTCCACCGAGAGTACCATGAAGTCGCCAGCCAGCAAATGTCGCGAGCTGCATAGCCTCTGGTCCGGGTAACAGCATGCAAAAACTGAGTGCGTTTAGGAACTGGCGTTCAGAGAGCCAATTTCGGGCCTCTACGACCTCTTTGTGCATCATCGCGATTTGGCCGGCGGGGCCGCCGAAAGACAAGAAGCCAATTTTGGCCCAGACTTTTGTCGCTTCTGATAAGGAGGGCGTGCTCATTTTGCATCGTCCCAAATGTGGGTTTCACCTGTTGCGTCACGGGCCCAACGATACAGTGCGTCGTACAAGTGCAAGCCTTGATCCAATTGTTCAAGGTCGTCGTGGTACATGCGTGAGAGGCCGAGAGACAGCGCGAGAAGGCCTGCTGCTTCTGGTTCTGCGGCGCGTACAATTCGAGCAACGTGATTAAGGGCGGGCAGGTCGAGGTCGAACCCTTTAAGCATCGCATCAAAGGTGCATTTATCGCTCGTGTGAGTCCATTCGCATTCGGGAACATCAAAGGCGATGGTATCGAATTTCTCGGCTACTGCGTTCACTTGGCTTGGCGCGACGAACAGGAAACGCGCGGTGGGGTCGATAAAGCGGCGAATAAGCCAAGGGCAGGCGATGCGGTCAATTTTTGGCCGGTGTTGTGTAACCCAAAGGCTGTTTCTGGGTGGCGTTAAATTGGTTGGGATGAGTGGTAAACCTGCTGTGGCCCAAGCGAGATGCCCGCCCTTAAGAGTTTCGGTCGTGATACCGTGGAGGCGTAATAATGCAGCTGCGCCCTGAGAGAGTTTCAGTACTTTGTGGCATGGGATCACAACGTTTTTTCCGATTAATGTCGGGGCAAGTGATTCAATGTCTGAGTGCGGGTGACGTGTTGCGCTTGGGATTACGCGCGGATTTAGTCCGAAGTCGTCATCTTGACGCACGTCAATAATGACAGGGCAATCTGGTGTGCCAATGCGGCGAGATAATTGTGTCGGTGTGATTTCATTGAGGGCGGCCATGAAGCATCCTTCCTTGGTAAAGGTGGGCGGATGCGAAACTCTGGCTGTCGCCTCACGGGGCTTTCGCGCTCCCCTTGCCTTGTTGTAACAAAGAGGCGGTTTGGGTCAAGAGGTTTGACGAAATCGATGCGCGGGTTAGGTTAAAAAAAAATGAAGGAAAGAAGGCATGAGATTTCTAAGTGCGATTGCGGCGCTGTTTCTAATGGTTTTACCGATGCACGCGCAACAAGATGAGATAAGGTCTGTTATTTCGGGGCAAATTCAATCACTTTTGAAGGATGATTTTGAAACTGCTTTTAGCCATGCAGCACCAAACATTAAGCAGATGTTTCAAACGCCAGAACGATTTGGACAGATGGTCGCAAATGGCTATCCAATGGTGCATCGCCCTTCCGAAATAACGTTTCAAGAGCTTTTTGAAAATGATGGTGAATTTACGCAAGACGTTTTGTTGCGTGACGTTCAAGGGCTGTATCATGTGGCGCGTTATACCATGGCGATGATCGGTGGCATTTGGCAGATAAGCGGCGTGATTGTCTTGGATTCTGCAGGGGTTGGCGTCTAACGCCAAAATTTTATTTTCTGGTTGAGGGGCGCTTTAGGCGCCCTTTTTTGTTGCGCAGCCCAACGATCTAGCGAGCGGCTGTGTCAGAGTGGCTTAAACCTCATTTGTTATCCCAACCCAACGTCGCGCTGAACTGTCAGCCTGATTTGAATTTTTCGTAACGGACAACCGCCCTTTTAGGCACGGTTCGTTGTGGAGCATGTGCGCCCGTTTGTTTGGAAAGGACATTTGATGAATAAGGCACTTACCGATGGTATCCAACTGATGCCCCCTGCGTTTGCGTTAGGGTTGGACGTGTGGTCTAGCGAAGACGGAACGCCGGGATCAAACACGTATGATGGGGCAAGCAATGCCACATTGATCGCTGCCGACGCAGACTTTCGTGGATGTTTGGAACTGCTAAAAACCTCCAATACTCAAAAGCTGCGATATTCACGAAACACTGCTATGTATCCTGGGTGCTATTGGCAAATTTGGGCTCGGATTAAAGCGGTAGCTGGGCCATTGCCTTCTGTGCTAATTGCAGCTTGGGCAGGTGATGCAAACGGTGGCCACGTCACTGGGCTTGATGAAGCCGGGAGCTCAACTGCGCTGGTAAACTACGGTGAAGTGATCGAAGTTTTGGCGATTGTTGGGTCGGGTTCACGCGGTGGCGTGGATATGATTTGGGGCAGGAACCGGTTTTCGGGCATTTTGGCATTGATTTAACGGGTGTTCAGGATGGCATCATTCGAATTGATGATATTATCATCGAAGATGTCACCAGCATCTACACATTGTCAAAGTTGGACGTTGTCGATGTGACAGATTTCGGTGCTGTCGGCGATGGGAACACAAACAATGTTGCAGCATTTGAGGCAGCTGATGCTGCTGCAAATGGGCGCACTGTATTGGTACCGGCAGGTGTCTTTCAGTTAGACAGCACCATTACAATTGCGTCAGAGATTCGGTTCCACGGTACCGTATCGATGCCGAGCACTGCACAGCTGCAATTGTTGCAAAATTTTGATTACCCAACGTACTTCACGGCATTCGGTGATGAACAGGTTGCGCTGGAAAAAGCAATCCAAGCGCTATTCAACTTTACGGATCATGATTCACTCGACCTGATGGGGTGTTCTGTTCAACTGACCAGTCCAGTTGACGTGCAGGTAGCCGTTGGCAATAAAACGTCGTTTTCAACACGGCGCGTAATTCGGAACGGGCGGATTGAAGCCGCATCAAGTTCTGCCTGGAATGATGAAGAAGTTTCGCGGACTGCGTCCTATAACCCAAATAATCCCGACAAATTAACGGGCATTTCAATTGCTAGCGGTATTAAGCCAGGCTCGTTGATTCAAGGAACGGACGTCGGCCGCGAAGTTTACGTGCGCTCTGTTGATGTAAATAATGGTGAGATTACGCTTAGCCGACAATTGTGGGGTGCACCTTCGAGCCAGAGCTATACCTTTACACGTTTCAAATACCTGTTGGATTTTTCTGGGTTCAGTTACCTTTCGCGCTTTTCGCTAGATAATATTGATTTTGCTTGTAATGGGCGGTCGAGCGGCGTGATGATCGCCGATGGCGGCTTGATTTTTCATGTTCGCGATTGCTTTTTCACCACGCCAAAAGATCGCGGGCTTAGTTCGGCCGGGCATGGTTGCGCCGGTATGCTTTTGGATCGCAATCAATGGCTTTCTAACGAGCAAGAGATTTCTGTTAGTCAGCGCCATACGATCGGCTTTAATACCAATTGCAACGATATCAAAATCCGCAACAAACGCTCGCTTCGCTTTTGCCATTGGGGGGGTGCGGGCGGTGGCGGCGCATTGATTACAGGCAATCACTTTTTTCAAGATGATAACACAGGAGGGAATATTCGTTCATCCAGTTTGATCATTGCGGCCAATCATCCGAAACTGTCTTTTGTTGGCAACTACGTGGATAATTGCACGATTGAGTGGACGAATGAACATGATGCGACGCCCGACATTGTTACGGGTTACTCATTCGGTGGGATGACCATAACTGGCAACCAATTCACATCATCTGATACTGCTTCCTGGTTTCGATGGTTTTCGATCAAACCACACGGTAAGGGGCATTTCATCAACGGGCTTAATATCAGTGGTAATGTGTTCAAAGCATTTTCAGGGCCAAACCTAGGTCGTGTTGATGGTGTAGATACATCTATTGCTCCGTTGTTACCGCAAAAATTCCGCAACATGACTATGATCGGGAATACGTTCACTGGGGTCGATGACACGTTCATGAACCCTGCGACTATGGAAGTAAGCCGAACAAGTGCGGGCGCTGGCTGGCGTACTGGTATCCCGAATTATCTGCCTTTTGAGGCAGAGGCACGATACGTTGTTGCAGCAATGCCAGATGGCCAAATGCTAAGCAGCTCCAACACCCCTGTTTATACGCAACCTTATTTTGAAGACAGCGTTGGGAATAATGGGCAAAGCTTCTATTTGAATTGGTCACAAGCTGTAAAAGGTAAAGTGCGCGTAACAGTTCGGTGTGATGATCCCGACTAGAATCTTCAGTATCTTTGGCCCTCGTTGATCACGAGGGCCAATTTTCCTAAAGTTTTTTCCGTTTGCTTTTGCCCTTGAATACAGTGGTTCCAGCACGGCCTGCAGTGCTGCGGCCTTTGGTTTTTTGTGCGGCATTGCTGGCAGCTTCTACTGCGGATTGGCGGGCCAATGGATCGTCAGCGATTGTAAGTTCGACTGCTTCAAGGCGTTTAACTTCATCGCGTAAGCGGGCAGCTTCTTCAAATTCAAGGTTTTCAGCGGCTTTGAACATGTCTTTGCGCATCGCCTCGAGATGCGTTTGCAAGTTCTCACCAACCATAGGTTTCTCGACGCGTGCAGTAATGCGGGATTGATCTGTATCGCCCTTGTAAAGACCTGCTAAAACGTCTTCCACGTTCTTTTTCACCGTTTCGGGTGTGATGCCGTGTTTTAAGTTATAGGCGTGTTGCTTTTCGCGGCGACGGTTGGTTTCGCCGATGGCGCGCTCCATCGAGCCAGTAATGCGATCGGCATACATAATCACCCGTCCATCCTCATTTCGCGCGGCGCGACCGATGGTTTGAACAAGCGAGGTCTCTGAACGCAAGAACCCTTCTTTGTCGGCATCTAGGATTGCGACCAGCTTACATTCGGGAATGTCTAATCCTTCGCGCAATAGGTTGATCCCGATAAGCACGTCAAAAGCACCGAGCCGCAAGTCACGAAGGATTTCGATCCGCTCTAAGGTGTCGATATCCGAGTGCATGTAACGTACTCGAATGCCCTGTTCATGCATGTATTCGGTCAAATCTTCGGACATACGTTTGGTCAGGGTCGTAACCAAAATCCGTCCACCATCTAGGGCAACTTTGCGTACTTCGTCCAGTAAATCATCTACTTGCGTTTCTACGGGACGGATTTCTACGGGCGGATCAAGCAAACCTGTTGGGCGAATAATCTGCTCTGCAAAAACGCCCCCAGATTGCTCCATTTCCCATTTTTGTGGCGTTGCTGAAACAAACACAGATTGTGGGCGCATTGCGTCCCATTCCTCAAATTTGAGGGGGCGATTGTCCATACAAGATGGAAGGCGAAATCCATGCTCTGCAAGCGTAAATTTGCGTCGATAATCGCCTTTGTACATGCCACCGATTTGGGGGACCGAAACATGACTTTCATCCGCGAACACGATTGTGTTGTCTGGAATGTATTCAAACAAAGTGGGTGGTGGTTCGCCTGGGGCACGCCCCGTCAGATACCGAGAGTAGTTTTCGATCCCGTTGCAAACACCAGTTGCTTCTAGCATTTCAAGATCAAAATTGGATCGTTGCTCTAAACGCTGCGCCTCTAAAAGTTTGCCTTCATCAACAAGCTGTTTCAATCGGATGGCCAGCTCTGCTTTGATGCCTTTAATCGCTTGGTGCATCGTTGGGCGCGGCGTGACGTAGTGCGAGTTCGCATAAACGCGCACTTTTTCCAGCGCTGCATGCTTCTCACCTGTTAGCGTGTCGAATTCGATGATGCTTTCCAGATCCTCGCCAAAAAACGAAAGTCGCCAACCGCGATCTTCTAAGTGGGCAGGCCAAATTTCCAAGCTGTCACCGCGTACGCGAAATGACCCCCGTACAAATGCGCTGTCATTACGCTTGTATTGTTGGGCGACCAGATCGGCCATCACGTCGCGTTGGTTGTATTCATTGCCTGTAATGAGGTCGATCGTCATCGCGGTATAAGTTTCGACCGACCCAATGCCGTAAATGCAAGAAACCGAAGCCACGATAATAACATCGTCGCGCTCCATCAACGCGCGTGTCGCAGAGTGGCGCATGCGATCGATTTGCTCGTTTATTTGGGATTCTTTTTCGATGTATGTGTCAGAACGGGCAACATAAGCTTCGGGTTGATAATAGTCATAAAAGCTGACGAAATATTCGACAGCATTTTCTGGAAAAAAGGATTTGAACTCGCCGTACAGCTGCGCCGCAAGTGTTTTGTTAGGAGCGAGGATTATCGCTGGACGCTGCGTTTCCTCGATGACTTTCGCCATTGTAAAGGTTTTGCCGGTACCGGTGGCGCCCAACAGGACTTGGTTCTGCTCCCCGTCATTAATACCTTCGCACAATTCTTTTATGGCTGTCGGTTGGTCACCAGCAGGTGAAAATGAAGTGTGCAAAACGAGGGGTTTCCCACCTTCAAGTTTGGTTCTGCTTTCGGCACCGGGAGTTGTAAGAGAAGATGTTTGTACTTGGTTCATATCGAATCCTTTCGCACATTACATGATTGTCTTGGAGAGGGTTCAACCCTTACCGCGCGGATTTTCACCAACTCACCATAAACAGGGAGTATTTTGAGCGATTCTACTGACATAAATTGTCAGCGACCGGTGTTCAGCTGTTTCGACTAGCCTGGTTATTTCTGGGCAAGCAGTAAGTAGCAAATAAAGTATTAAAATCTAAGGTTGATTTTTATAATATCTTTGCAACTTTTAAGTAATTTTTGATTGCTTTGGTTAACTAGAAGTGGTTGTAGTAATTTTGCAAGCAGCAAGACTGGTTACTGATCGGGTGCATACCACCCACCCCACCCCACCCCTCGCTCCCATGCGGTCGGTCGGTAACCTAACTGCTTTCCCCAAGTCCCGTTTTTGTCATACCGCTTGCATCGCTACTACAAATTTGTTTGTTTTGCAGGGAAATGGGATGATTACTACGTCGCTAAATATGGTCGACGAGTATTTTCATTTTAAAGCTGGGGATTGTCATGCGCCGATTGATAAATGTTTTTGGCAATTATTCTATTTGGGCCAATTCAACCACAGGCGCAAATGGCGTTACCTGGGATGAGCACCAACAATGAGGATGCCTCCAAATCGAGTGACCCGAACGATGTAACGCCCGCCGCTGTGCGCGACATGGTTTCACGAATGTCTGACGAACAGGTTCGTGGGATGTTACTGGATCGGTTGGATGCCGTGGCCAAAGCCAAAGCAGAGACCGAAACAAATGCGTCTGTTATGGAATTTCTGGGTAAAGCCGCGAACGGCACTTGGATGACTATGTTTGATGCGGTCAAACGTCTGCCAATCCTTGTTTCGAGTCAAAATAAAAGCTTCACAAATTTTTACGACACACTTGGCGGGATGGGTATTCTTCGCTTGTTCGGATCACTGTTGCTTGGGCTTTTTGTGGGACTAGTTGTTGAACGCATCGTTAATTAGTTCACGCGAAACTGGCATGTGCAAACGATTGGTCTCGACGCTACGCTTTTTGAATCTATTAAGTCCCTTAGTTTCCGCCTTTTAAGACAAATCTACGGTCTGATTGCCTTTTTTATTGTGGTCGGCTGATCACCATCCAATTAATCACGCCTGAGATGGTTGGTTTTGTGCAAATCATCGTTTTCAATTTGGTTGTTTTACCATGCGTAGCATTGGCCATCGGTCGGTTCTTGTTGGCGCCAAATAGATCAGAACTCCCCCTGGTTCACACCGATGATTGAACCGCAAAATATCTGTATTGGCATCAATTTGGTTTGTTTTTGCTAATGGGTTTTTCTGCGGCAATCATCGAATTTAACGCCTTGAACGATATTCCTATAGGCACATCGCGGTTGGGATTCTGGCTTAATCTTGCTGTCCATTTTTATGTTATCTACATCAATTGGCGGGCTTGGGACGGGCTCATTTTGATGGCGCGCGGGCGCGAAGATGTGACGCCCCTCGAGGACCGCTTGTCAGCTTATTACCCGGCCTATCTAATAGCGCTTTCGGTTTTTACTGGGTTGTTGATTAACGTCATTGCCAGCTTCAAAATGTTCGATCTACTGTCGACGCAGCCACATTATAAGATGATGATTTTGCTGACGATGGCGCCAGTTTTTGACACCGCAATTCGCGCACTTGTTCGTCATTTGGTTCGCCCTTTGCAAGGCGAAGGGGTGATTGCCGAACGGGCGTATTTGTTGACAAAACGAAGCTATATCCGCATCGGGCGGCTGATCGTTTTTGCCATCGTGATCGTGTCGATCGCAGAGTTTTGGGGAATTGAACTCAACAATTTGGCAGCCGCTGGTGTCGGTGTTCAGGTCGCTGGTAGATTGATTGAAATATTGATGGTCATAGCGATGGGATATCTCGTCTGGGAAATTGTGTCACTATGGATCAACCGCAAACTGGCGGCCGAACAAACGGCGCTTGGCTTTGATCTAAATGACGATGAACCGGGGGATGGTGAAGGTGGTGGTGCGGGCGGCTCGCGTCTCTCGACTGTTTTGCCGTTGGTTTTGGGGGTGGCAAAATTTGCGATTGCCGCAATTTTTGGATTAATCGCGCTGGGCAATATCGGAATTGATATCACACCGCTGTTGGCTGGTGCGGGTATCATTGGTTTGGCCGTTGGGTTTGGTGCTCAAAAACTTGTGGCGGAAATCGTGTCGGGGATATTTTTCTTGGTGGATGATGCGTTTCGCACCGGCGAATACGTCGAAGTTGATGGCACTATGGGGACGATTGAATTTTTTTCGATCCGCTCTATGAAACTGCGTCATCATCTTGGGCTGGCCCACACCATTCCATTTGGAGAGATTCCGAAGCTGACCAATTATAGTCGCGACTGGGTCATCATGAAGCTAATGTTCACGGTTCCATTTGATACGGACCCTTACAAAGTGAAGAAGATTTTCAAGAAAATCGGCAATGAGATGATCGCGGATCCAGTTTGGAAAGATGATTTCTTGCAGCCGTTTAAATCACAGGGCGTGTTTGGCTTTGATGATGTGGGTATGGTTATGTGTGGTAAATTTATGGCCAAACCGGATAAACAGTTCATGGCACGCAAAGAGATTTATAACCGTGTGAAAGCAGAATTTGATGCCGCTGGAATTGATTTTGCCCGTCGTGAAGTTCGCGTAGCGATTCCCAGATTGGAAAATGCTGATGATTTGACTCCTGCACAAAGAACGGCAATCCAAGCGATTGCCATTGACGTTGCCGCCCAAGAGCAGGAAAAATTGGACCAAGCGGCGCAAGATGCAGCAAAGAAATAGTGGATTGAGGCTTTTGTCGTTTTGAAAAATGCGTTAAACGCCGTTTCTAGGATATTTGAGGATCGCCATGCTTGCCAAGATTTATCAACCAGCGCGAAACGCCATGACATCTGGTCAGGCGAAAAGCAAAACGTGGATGTTGGAATTCAACCCAGAAGAAGCGCGCAAAATCGATCCTTTGATGGGGTGGACTAGTTCTGGCGATATGAACAGTCAGGTGCGATTGATGTTTGAAAGCAAAGAAGCCGCTGTGGATTACGCGACTTCTGCGGGTATCCCCCACACGGTGTTTGAGCCGCAAAAGCGTAAACAAAATGTGCGCTCTGGTGGCTATGCCGATAATTTCTCCACAAATCGTCGGACAGTCTGGACGCACTAAGCCTTGATTGCGCCGAACATTTGGCGCATCACGCAAACAACGGTCCCGTAGCTCAACTGGATAGAGCACCTGCCTTCTAAGCAGGGGGTTGGGAGTTCGAGTCTTCCCGGGATCGCCAAAATTTCCTTTCATTAAAACGTTGATTTCGTCGACTGCCCGCGACACAGTATGTTTGCGTAACTGATGAGGAAATGATGGCTAAACTTGCACCTGTTGATGACCAAATCACGATCCCTGATCTAATCCATGATCCCTATTCAATTTACAAACGCCTGCGTGCGCAAGCCCCAGTTTTGCGCGTTAAATCAATTGGCCGAACGATGCTAACCAAGGCCAAAGATACGCGGCTGGCCAAAGATACGCCTGCAATTTTCAGCTCAAACGATCCAAACACACCAATGGAACGTGCGTTTCAGGCCCACACATTGATGCGCAAAGATGCCGACGAGCATGCACGTGAACGCGGTGCAATGGCTCCGAGTTACACCGCGAAAAACATCAAAGGAACTTGGGAGGAAATCTATCAACAGATTGCTGAACGGCAAGTTGCAGCATTGCCCCGTGGCGAAACTGTTGATCTGTATACTGCACTTGCTGGTCCATTTGCGGCGGAATGTTTGACACACCTTCTTGGTATCACCAACGCGAGCATCGACGAGATGCAACGGTGGTCGCAGGTCCTTATTGATGGCGCAGGAAATTTTGGTTGGGCGGAAGCGCCGTTTCAAGCGAGCGATATTGCAAATGTAGAAATGAATACCTGTTTTGACGCGATGGTCGACCACCACAAAATGGAACATGGGCCAAGTGCGTTGTCCGTTATGGTGAATGCGGATGATCCGATCGAAATGAGCCAAATTCGCAGCAACATTAAGATTGCTATTGGGGGTGGGATTAACGAACCACGCGATGCAATGCTAACGATTGTCTATGGGCTACTGAGCAATCCCGAACAGTTTGCAGCTGCCAAAGCCGATGTCCTTTGGGGAAATGCGTTTGATGAGGGAATTCGGTGGTGCGCACCGATCCAGGTCAGCAGCCGATTGATCAAAGAAGACGTCGAAATTCGGGGCTGTCTGGTTCCCAAAGGCGACACTGTGATGACGATACAAGCATCTGCCTGTCACGACGAAGACTTGCACGAAGCGCCAGAGGCATTCGACATTTTTCGCAAAAAACAACCTCATCAAGCGTTCGGGAACGGTCCACACTTTTGCCAAGGGATGCACATTGCCAAACGGATGCTCGCGCAGATTATGCTACCGATGTTGTTTGATCGTTTTCCAAACATGGAACTTGAAGGGCCAGTGAATTTCACCGGTTTTGGATTTCGGGGCCCTGCTGCCGTGCCTGTTAAACTGATCTAACGTGGTGCCATTCGGATCGCACCATCCAATCGAATAACCTCGCCGTTGATCATCGGATTGTCGATGATGTGTCCAACCAATGCGCCAAATTCAGCGGGGTTTCCAAGGCGCGAAGGAAACGGCACTTGCGCACCCAGACTGTCTTGAACGTCTTGCGGCAAACCTTCCAATAATGGAGTTTTGAACAACCCAGGTGCGATGGTGGCGATACGAACACCTTTGTCCGCCAAGTCACGGGCCATTGGCAGCGTCATTCCAACGATCCCGCCTTTTGATGCGGCATAGGCTACTTGGCCAACTTGGCCTTCATACGCAGCAACAGAAGCGGTGTTTATCACCACACCGCGTTCGCCGTCGGGTGCCGCTGGTTCTTCGTTTACCATGCCCGCAGCGGCCATTGATGCGCAATAAAACGAGCCCAACAAATTCACGCCAATCACCTTAGCAAACAACAGTGGGTCATGGGGTTCACCGCGAGAAACCGTTTTGGATGCGGGGCCGATGCCCGCGCAATTGACCAAAATACGTTCTTGCCCCTGTGTTGCGCGCACCTTTTCAAATGCGGCTTTTACGCTGTCTGGATCAGAAACATCCACCTGTTGCCATGTTGCGCCCAATTTTGCTGCAGTGGCCGTTGCGACGTCTGCGTTCATATCAAACAAGCAAACTTTTGCACCGCGCCCTGCCAAATGAGCAGCAACCGCAGCCCCAAGGCCAGATGCACCCCCAGTTACAATCGCAGATTTATTGGATAGGTCGGACATGGTGTTTCCTCAAATATTGTTTTGTTCGCTTCTTTATGAAAGATGTTACAGAATTATTGCATCGAGTGAAAAGGGTCAGATCACATGGTTTCTAGAATTGTCACAACAAATGCCGCGGCGCTGCATTGCCAAATCGACGGACCGGCCGATGGCCCTGTTGTTGTCTTCTCAAACTCGCTCGGCACAGATTTTCGGATTTGGGATGCTGTCGTTGCAGATTTGGCAAAAGATCATCGTGTCTTGCGGTACGACAAACGGGGGCATGGGCTGTCTGACGATCCAGATAACGGTTGGGCAATGGGTGAATTGGTTGGCGATATCGCGGCACTGATGGATCATTTTGGCCTAAAAGACGCGGCGATTGTCGGGCTGTCTGTTGGTGGGTTGATCGCCCAAGGATTGGCAGCGGAGCGCCCTGATTTGGTACGTTTGATGGTGCTGGCAGATACGGCGGCGCGGATCGGCAATGATGACATGTGGAATGACCGTATTGCACAAGTGAACACGGATGGTTTGGGTGCAATGGCTGATGGGATTTTGGAGCGTTGGTTTGCACCAGATTTCCACAGTGATGCTAACTTTGCGATGTGGCGGAACATGTTGGTGCGTACTACAGATCTGGGATATGCGCGCGTGTCAGCAGCCATTCGCGATACAGACTTAAAGGTCAGCACATCACGACTGACATTGCCGACGATGGCCATTGTCGGGGATCGCGATGGGGCAACGCCGCCAGATTTGGTACGCGAAACCGCGGAATTGATCGACGGCGCATTGTTCGAAGTTATTCGCGGGGCAGGCCATTTACCTTGCGTTGAAAAGCCAGATGTATTTACTGGGCTGTTGCGCGGGTTCTTTACTGAAAACGGCCACGGCTGATATTTACGATCGCTTGGCAGCAAGCGCCTTAGATATTGACGTTACGATCGCGAGAGCCAGTTCGGCTATCGACGCTGCGTTCAGGCGTGTTGTCCTTGCCCTTTTGCGGCAACTTCGATTGGTTGGCGGTATTCTGAACTTGGATTGATCATGACTTCACTGCCACAAACACCACCAGTTGGCCGCCCTTGGGTGGGTATTGGCTGGATGGTGGTAACTGGCCTGATGTTTGTGTGCGTAACGGGTATTGTGCGCTACGTCGGGTCAGACGTACCTGCCGCACAGGCGGCTTTTATCCGATATATTATCGGTCTTGCGATTATGTTGCCCTTCATGGGTGAGGTGTACAAAGGCGGGTTTAGCGGGACTACGGTTGCGCTTTATTCCATACGTGGGTTCTGCCACGCGCTGGGCGTAATTCTGTGGTTTTACGCGATGGCCCGCATCCCAATTGCAGAGGTAACCGCGATTGGATACCTCGCGCCAATTTATATCGCGATAGGGGCGGCGATATTTTTAGGCGAAAAGCTGGCGGCACGGCGCATTCTGGCGATTGTCGCGGCCTTCATCGGCGCGATGGTAATTTTGCGACCCGGTTTTCAGGAAATTAGCAACGGGCAGATGGCGCAGGTTATTTCTGCTCCTTTATTTGCGGTGTCGTACCTTTTGGCAAAACGTCTGAGCATGGAGGCAAATCCTGCCGTAGTGGTCGGAATGCTGTCAGTGTTCGTGACCTTAGGCCTTGCGCCGTTTGCCTATGCGGTTTGGATTCCACCCTCGTGGAGCGATGTTATGTGGCTTGGTTTGGTTGCCGTTTTCGCAACCATCGGCCATTTCACCATGACCAAAGCCCTTAGCGCGGCACCGTTGGCCGTAACGCAACCCATCACATTTTTACAATTGGTTTGGGCAACGTTGCTCGGTGCGATTGTGTTTGGCGAAGCCGTCGATATTTGGGTTTTGATCGGTGGCGGGATTATTATCGCGGCCGTCAGCTTTATTTCGTACCGTGAATGGGTGCTTTCGCGGCGCCGATCAACGCCACCAGCAGCAGCTATCAAAAGCTAAAAATCTGATGAGCATCGGCGTGATTAGCCGAAATCATTTGACGTTTTTCAAGCCCGCGCGTTAGATCGCAGCAACCCACGAAAGGCACCCCATCATGAAGCGCATCGACAACCATTTGCCCACAGTAGACATGCAACGACTGGACGCGGCGCATCATATGCATCCTTTCACGAAAGGGGACGAGCTGAACGCCAAAGGCGCGCGGGTGATTACTAAAGCCAAGGGCGTGATGCTGACGGACAGTGAAGGCGTTGAAATTCTTGATGGTATGGCTGGTCTTTGGTGTGTGAACATCGGATATGGCCGCAGCGAGCTGGCAGATGTTGCCGCAGCTCAGATGGAACAGCTGCCCTATTACAACACGTTTTTTCAAACAACCCACCCGCCAGTTGTTGCTCTGTCAACGCGCATCGCGGAATTAACGCCAAAGGGCATGAACCACACGTTTTTTGCGTCTTCTGGCTCAGAAGCTAATGACACAAACATCCGACTGGTGCGTCAGTATTGGGCGTTGATGGGTAAGCCAGATAAAAAGGTCATCATTAGCCGCAAAAATGGCTATCACGGGTCATCTATGGGCTCGGCGAGCCTTGGTGGGATGGCGTTTATGCATGCCCAAGGCGGAATGCCGATCCCCGATATCACGCATATTGATCAGCCGTATTGGTACGCCGAAGGTGGCGATATGGATCCAAACGAGTTTGGTTTGGCCCGTGCGAAATTGCTAGAAGCAGAGATCGACCGCATTGGCGAAGGCAATGTAGCCGCGTTTATCGCAGAGCCAATCCAAGGTGCAGGCGCAGTGATTATTCCGCCCGAAACCTATTGGCCTGAAATTCAACGCATTTGCGATGAACGCGAAATTTTGCTTATCGCAGACGAAGTTATTTGTGGGTTTGGACGTACCGGCGAATGGTTCGGATCGCAAACATTGAACATCCGCCCAGACGTGATGACAATTGCAAAAGGCTTGTCGAGTGGGTACCAACCCATTGGCGGATCCGTCATCAGCGATGCAATTGCCGACGTAATAAACTCGGATGAGTTCGCGCACGGATATACCTACTCTGGCCATCCAGTTGCCTGCGCTGTCGCGCTCGAAAATCTGCGATTGTTGGATGAAGAAGGCATTGTTGATTATGTTCGAACGGATGCCGCGCCCTATCTTGCACGCAAATGGAAAGAAATCGGGGATCACCCATTGGTTGGCGAAGCACGTTCAATCGGCTTGATGGCCGGGTTAGAGTTAAGCCCAGACAAAGCGAACCGCGCAGCCTTTAAAACAGATGCGGGAACGGTTGGATTGCGCTGTCGCGAACGTTGTTTTGCGAATGGATTGGTAATGCGTCACGTGGGCGATACGATGATTATTTCGCCACCACTTATCATTTCAAAAGATGAAATTGATCTTTTGTGTGCCCGTGCTGTTCAGGCATTGGATGAGACCCTTGTGGGTCTCAAATCCGATGGTTTGATGCAGTAATCGCTTACGGCAAAAGTTTGTCGCGGAACACGTAACCTACGATTTGGCTGCGTGTGATGCCGTGTTTCGCTTTCAACGTTGCGTCGTCCATTGCTTGCAATTCTTGAATTGCTTCTGAACGTGCGCTTTCACGATAGACGTCTGCAAAGAATGTGGAAACTGTGTGTGTGAATGTGCCCCAAGCAGATGAGATCACTGCGCCAAAGCTGTTTGTGTGTACTGTAATATAGGCCATTTAAGAACCCTTTCGTAATTTTTTCGAACTAGAGCATGTGCTCTTTGTGTGTTCATCAAATGGGTTTACGGGCACGTTAAGACAACGCACAATTTGGAAGTGCCGTTATGCGTTAGACGCAAGGCTCGCCTCGGCGCAGGTTTTTTTATGTTATAGGGTTGAGGTGATCTGGAGAATCCGACATGCAAGGATCACAAGGAAAAGGCTTTAAAAATGGACCCACAGATAAAAAGCATTCTTGACGCGTTAAGCGTGGCCGTTTTTATCGTGGATGCGAAGCAAAAAATTATTTACCGAAATGCCGCATCAATTAGCCTATTTGGCGCGGCTGTTCCGAATAAAAAACTTTCGTATTTTGTTCCCAAAAAACGCTGTAGTCGTGCCGTCAAAAAAGTGTTGGCTGGGGGAAAGCGACAAAGCGTTGATGTGCGTTTGCAACTTGTCGTGCCAACGTCTTTTCGCATGACAGTTGTGCCGTTGAACACCGCTGAAACCCAAACCGATGTCACGGCAGTCGTAAGCTTCGAAGATGTCAGCCACATTCTAGAAGCCGAGCAGATGCGCACTGATTTTGTGGCGAACGTAAGCCACGAATTACGTTCGCCGCTAACCGCGCTTTACGGGTTCATAGAAACGCTGCAAGGCGCTGCACGGTCAGATCAAAAAGCCTCGGATCGGTTTTTAAAGTTGATGGAACAAGAAGCCGCGCGCATGGCGCGTTTGATTGATGACCTTTTATCGCTTTCAAAATTACAGTCCGAAGAACGGTATGCTCCTACCGAAAAAGTGAGCGTGAATCCCATTTTAGAACGGGTTATCGCCTCGCTTGCGCCGATTTTGGACATTGAAAAAGTTATCGTCGTTTCAAAGTTGTCGACAACGCTGCCAGACGTGTTTGGAAATGTGGATGAGCTAACGCAGGTGTTTTCAAACTTAATCGAAAATGCTGCGAAATATTCGCGTATCGGAGCAGAGATTTCGGTTTCTTCTGTGGTCGATGACACAGAACCTGACATGGTTCGCATCACTGTTTCGGATCAGAGCGAAGGCATTGCTCCCGAACATATAGCACGTTTGACACAACGGTTTTATCGTATCGATAAAGGACGATCGCGCGATAAGGGTGGTACTGGTTTAGGGTTGGCGATCGTGAAGCACATCCTTATGCGCCACCGTGGACGTCTGCAAATAGACAGTGACCTTGGGCAGGGCAGTTCATTTTCGGTGGTTCTGCCACGTGCGATCTAAATCTCTGTGAAATTTGCGTTAATAAATAGGATCAACTGTCGGTAGTGTTTGACAGCTTGGAGCGTTTCGCCGTCAGATAGGGTAATCATATTTTTTCGATTATTGTGGTGTTGTCAGACAAACTTGACGTCCCATTGGTTGGTACCCAATTTTTATGAATGACAACACAAAACCCATTTAAGTACTTCAAGACTTCACCTGAAATCATCCGATTGGCAGTGATGTATTACATACGTTATCCATTGAGTTTTTGTCAGGTGGAAGACATCTTGCATGAACGCGGCGTCGATATCTGTCACGAAACAGTTCGGTTTTGGGTTGAACGT
>JASJIO010000156.1:0-16477 GCA_037625035.1 Amylibacter sp. | reverse complement strand
CCACCCCCACCACACCCCCGTGGCCCCCCCCAACCCCTGGCCCCCCCCCCCCCACTGTACGAACGCATCTTGGGCGAGTCTTTCCAAAAACTCCCCAACCAAATCCGCGATTTACACACCCCCAACGGCGTCACAAAATGGTCCGGCACCGCCCGCGTCGCCCGTGGCACTCGCCCACTTTCCGCCCTCAGCGGCTTCCTCCTCGGCTTGCCCGCAGCAAAAGCGGCAACACCCGTCACAGTCACTTTCACCCCACAAAACAACGGTGAACTTTGGGAACGTAACTTTGGCGGCAAGAAATTCCACAGTTTTCAGGCAGAGGGCACAGGGCGCAACAGCCACCTGTTAACCGAGCGTTTTGGCTCGATCACAGTCTCCCTCGCGTTGGTGCTAAAAAACGGCGAGCTTGATTTAATCCCGCGTCGCTGGGCGTTCCTCAGCATGCCCATGCCAACCGCGCACCTGCCCCAAGGTCGCAGTTTTGAATCCGCCCATGACGACACATTCACCTTCAATGTTCAGTTTAAAACGCCGCTCACGGGTCTAATCGCCACTTATCAGGGCACATTGGCTAAGCAGTGACCTCATTTGGCACTGTTTCACCTGCAAAAAACGCTCGCAGATTGTCGACAGCCATCAACCCCATGCCAACCCGCACTTCCAGCGCCGCCGTTCCTAAATGGGGCAACAAACTCACATTTTCCAGCCGCCGCAACGCCTCTGGGACTTTGGGTTCATTCTCATAAACATCCAAACCTGCCCCACCAATCGAACCACTTTTCAACGCCGCAATCAACGCTGCTTCATCCACGACTTCGCCCCGCGCCGTGTTCACCAAAATCCCGTGCGGCCGCATCGCCGCCAGCTCTGCCGCGCCGATCATGTGCTGGTTCGCAGCCCCACCAGGCACCGACAGAAAAACCACATCAGCGCCCGCCATAACTTCTAATACACTGTGCAGCTGGCGCGCATTTGGCACACCGCAATCGGCAACTTTTGATCGGTTGTAAAACACCACATCCATGCCAAACCCAAAATGGCACCGCTTCGCAATCGCCTTACCAATGCGCCCCATGCCAATTATCCCCAGCGTTTTGCCAGACACATGCAGCCCTAAAAACTGCGTCGGATGCCAGCCACCCCACGAGCCATCACGAACGGCGGCCTCCCCCACAGATGCCCGCCGCGCCGTCATCAACATCAACAAAACCGCAATATCCGCCGTGGCATCGGTCACTGCACCGGGCGTATTGGACACAACCACGCCAGCATTTTTCGCCGCCGCCACATCAATGTGATTGTACCCCACGCCAAAATTCCCCAACATCTTACAGCGAATTTCCCCACCAAACGCACCAGCCCCCAAAGCGTCACCCAAGGTCGGCAAAACTGCATCAAACCCCACCAGCGCCACCGTCGTTTCAGCGCCACTCATCGGCAAAGTTTTCCCGCGCACAGTCACATCAAAATGCACCCGCGCCGCCTCCAAAACCGCATCAGGCAAAGGCCGTGTGACGTACAAACTTGGTAATCCACTCATGTTTCAATGTTCCTTAAGTACCTAAATTCCGCCCTAAAAATCAGTGCAACCGCCCACCATTGGGCACATCCTGATCAGGGCTTAACAACACAATCCCGTCCTCTGCATCCGAAACGCCCAGCACTAGAATTTCCGATTTCACAGGCCCGATCTGACGCGCTGGAAAATTAACGACCGCCATTACTTGCCGCCCGACCAAACTCTCAACCGTATAATGTTTGGTAATCTGCGCAGAAGATTTCTTCTCCCCCAACTCCCCACCAAAATCGACCCACAGCTTAATCGCAGGTTTATGCGCCTCGGGAAACGGCTCGGCCCGCGTGATTGTCCCAACCCGAATATCGACCTTCAGGAATTCATCGAACCCGATCTCATCGCTCATTTCGCCAACTCCCTGCTGCGATCTGCCGCCGCTTTTACTCCACGTTTCAACAAGGTCGGAAATCCGTTCTCGCTGTCCATCAAAACCTCCAACGCCACCGCAGTTGTCCCCTCGGGCGAGGTCACATTCACCCGCAACTGGGCCGGGTCTTCGTCCGCCAATTCCGCCAAAATCCCAGCACCGGCTACCGTCGCTTTGGCCAATTTCATCGCCAACAAATCAGGCAACCCCTCGGCCACACCCGCCGCCGCCAGCGTCTCGATCAAATGAAAAACATACGCAGGCCCAGAACCAGAAACAGCCGTCACCGCATCCATCTGCCCTTCATCATCCAAGCGAACCGTTTGGCCAACCGCTTGTAACAACGCCTCGGCCATCGCCATATCTGCCTCGGCAATATTTTCGTTCCCAATCAACGCAGCAATCCCTTTGGATACCGCCGCTGGCGTATTTGGCATGGCCCGAATGATCGGTGTTTTATACCCTAAAACCGCCGCAAACGCCGCAATCGGCGTGCCTGCAGCCACAGAAATAAACACCGTCGTCCCATTCCCCAACGCCTGTAATCGGGGCAACGCATCGCCCATCATTTGGGGCTTTACCGCAACGATACACACCGCAGGAACCGCAGGCAGATCACCGTTCAACGCAACGCCGCTGCGCTGCAACCCAACCACCCAATCAGACGGGTGCGGATCAAGGATCGCCACGGCCTTGGGATCAACCCCCTCAGCCAGCCATCCTTGCAACATCGCAGAGCCCATTTTGCCACACCCAAGCAAAACCAATCCACCGGCATTCACACGCTCTAACAACATGTTCTCTCTCCAAAAACTGCGCTTTTTCTGCTGTAACCTTGGGCGATACCCAAGCGGAGTTCAAGCCCGCACAGCCCACAAAACCCAAGCTTTTTCTACTGCAGGAATGCGCCCCTTAAACCCGCCTTCAATGGCCGCCTTCTCCAACAATTGAACCTCAAATTGCGGCCCGTAAAACGCCTCTACCATCTGCGCCGTTATTGAAAATGGCGGCCCCATCATAGCGCCCTGATCATACTCAAACGTCAACAATATCTGGCTCGCACCGCCCGTAATCCGCGCCACATGCGCCACATAATTCGCCCGCACAAACTCAGGCAACGCCACCAGTGCCGCACGATCATAGATCGCATCAATGTCGCCCACCATGTCGCCGCGAACATCCAAGATATCGCCGACAAACCCCGTTATCCCCGCCCCAGAATACCGCTTCACATCGCCCAAATCCGTAATCTTAGGGATCGGCTCCAAATCCTCAAACAACTGCACAATCGCCACTTCACTCAGCTCGGCCCCGACCACCTCAAACCCTTGATCGAGCAATCAACCCATATCGCGCGTCTTGCCACACAACGGCACAAAAATCCGCGCACCTGCCTGCAAATCCAATGCGCCATAATGCGCCACCAGAAACTTGTTCACCGGTGCTGCCTGAAACCCAATCTCATTTCGATCCCATTTGCTCAGCCAATAATCAGCATTCATCCCACTGTTCCCATTCAAATTCATCCTGTGAACACCCTTCGTCAAAGAAATTCATTTGCCAACCCAACAGCGCCGCCCCATCTTTATTCCAACCCCAACCCAAGGCCCCAAAATGACTGATCCAACAGATTTCATCAACTTTCGCCGCATCGACGCAAACACCACAACATCTGGCCAACCAACCGAACCCTAGTTGGCCACACTCAAATCAAACGGCGTCACCCACATCGTAAACCTCGGCCCCCACACCAACAAAGGCGCGCTGATTGATGGACCAAAATCCGTCACAGCCCTAGGCCTAGAATACATCTATATCCCCGTCGATTTCGACGCCCCCACAGATGCAGATTTCGCACAATTCTGAGACGCGCTCGAAACGCTGGTTGGCAAAAAAATCCACGTTCACTGCACCTACAACGCCCGCGTGTCTGCATTTTCCTATCGCTACGCAAAGGGCGGCAAAGGCCCAGAAACGGGTTTCGCATTTGATCAAATGGATGGCATCTGGCGGACGGGCGGAGTTTGAGCCGATTTTATCGCAAATACAGCCAACGCAGATAAACCCAAACGCTATCAAGGCGATGATTACTAGGCGCGACCGTAGGCCTCTGACATAGCGATTTCCATGGCAGGGCCGACGTCCTCGTTGCCCCAACACACCAGCTGAAACGCGGGGTAAAACCGTTCACAGGCCACAACCGCCGCGCTGAGCATTTGGTCAATCTGTTCAGGGGCCGCTGCTTGGCCACCGCCCAACATCAGACCGTACCGATAAACCATCAAACGCTGTTCACGCCAAAGCGAAAACGCACCCGCCCAGCATTTGTCATTCGCCAAATTCAGCGATTCATACAAATGCCCAAGGCGCCCTTCTGGTGGGTCCATTTCAAACGTGCAAATCATCCGCAGCGTTTCGTCATACGCAGACCACGCCAACGTGATTGAATAGGTCCGCCACGCGCCCTCAATGGCCATCGTGATCTGGTCTTCGGCAACGCGATCAAACGCCCAATCGTAATGCTGCGCAAGGGTCTCGACCACATCAATTGGATGCATTTCATCCGTATCGAGATACTGTTCTAGGCTTGCCATAACCACTGCCTTCAATTCTTCGTCTGCTTGTGATTGCGCGCAAGTCGTAGTGCGCATCGCAAGGTTTGCGGGTTCTTCCCGCTTTTCCTACTATATATGGTGTGGGTATTCGGGCTGCATGTAAAGAAAAACTTTGCTAAATCCACAGACCATCCACAGAAATTCTCCGCTTATCCACAGTTTTTTCGCCATAGACCGCACGCGCAAGCTGTTCTAGGCTCACCACATCATTACCCAAACCAAAAGCTGCCCAATGACTACACAAGCCGAACCAAAACCCATCACCGCAGCGATCATCGCAGGCTGTATCGTCGCTTTCCTCGGCTTTGGTTTCACCGCCACATTCGGCGTGTTCCTGCGTCCCATGTCCGCCGATTTGGGCTGGGGGCGCGAGGTGTTTTCCCTCTCCGTTGCGATCCAAGCCCTGTGCTGGGGCGTCACCCAACCCGTCGCAGGCATGGTCGCCGATCGCTACGGCTCCGCACGGGTTTTGGCGCTCGGCGCAATCCTCTCGGCACTAGGGTTTTTCCTGCGCGGCGTCGTGGATACACCCCAACTTTTCGTGCTCACGGGCATCATCGTTGGCATGGGCACAGGCGCGTGTTCCTTCCCCGTTGTGATCGTCACTTTGGGCAAAATCGTAACACCGCAACAGCGCAGTTTCGTGATGGGCCTTGGCACAGCGGCCGCATCGCTCGGCATGTTTATCGCCGCCCCCGCAACGCTCGCACTTGTTGAATATGTCGGCTGGCGCACGGGCATTTTTGTGATCGCCGCCAGCTTCCTGCTCATCCTCCCCGTCCTCATTTTCATCGCCCGCGTCGGCGCGCCCACAGCCGCCAATGCCAGCAGCGGCGCATTCGGCAACGCCATCAAATCCGCCCTAAAAGATAGCAGTTTCATCTGCCTTTTCCTGGGCTTTTTCGTCTGCGGCTTTCACGTCGCGTTCATCTCAACCCACCTGCCCGCCTATGTCGCAGACAAGGGCCTCGCCGTGATCGTCGGGGGTTGGTCCCTCGGCCTAATCGGTCTGTTCAACATCATCGGCTCATTTGGCGCGGGCTGGACAGGCCAGTATTTGTCGAAAAAATGGACACTCACCACAATCTACACCAGCCGCGCAATCGTGATCGCCGCGTTCCTTTTGGTCCCCATTTCCCCCACCAGCGTCTACATATTTTCGGCCGTTATGGGCGTGCTCTGGCTCTCAACCGTGCCGCTTACAATGGGGTTGGTCGCGCAAAAACAAGGCCTCACCTTCCTGTCCACACTGGTCGGAATGATCTTTCTAGGCCACCAAACAGGCAGCTTCATCGGCGCATGGCTCGGTGGTCGCATGTACGATATCACGGGCGATTACACCCTCATGTGGTGGTCCGCCGTCGTGCTCGGTCTTATGTCGGCACTGATCCACGTTCCAATCAAGGAACAGGCCAGCCCGCAGGCGGCTTAACTCGCCGACGGCAGCTCGTACACACCGCCATTCGCCTTGGACCATTCCAGCGGCGCGTTCAAAAACGCCTCCACTTGATCGAGCGTGGCGGCATCAAATTCACCCTGCGCACGCGCAACTTTCAAAACATCCCACCACGTCACAAGGTAGTGCAGCTTCAACCCATTTTCGGCCAGCATCTCGTGGGTGTTCTTGAAAATATCGTAGTAAAACACCACCAGCGTATGATCACAGGTCGCGCCGGTTTTGCGAATTGCCTCTGCAAACCGCAGCTTTGATCCGCCATCCGTGGTCAAATCTTCAACCAACAAAACCCGCTGGCCTTCAGAAATTTCGCCCTCAATCTGCGCATCACGGCCATAACCCTTTGGCTTTTTGCGCACGTATTGCATCGGCAAGTTCATCCGTTCGGCAATCCAAGCCGCAAACGGAATGCCCGCCGTTTCACCGCCCGCCGCCGCATCAAACTGATCGAAACCGACATCGCGGTACAATGTCGCCACGGCAAAATCCATCAACGCACTGCGGATCGCTGGATAAGAAATCAACTTTCGACAATCAATATAAACAGGCGAGGCCAACCCACTGGCAAAGGTATACGGTTCATCCGCGCGAAAATTCACCACCTTGATTTCCAACAACATCTTCGCCGCCAATTCGGCCATCATTTCTTTTTTGATAAAATTGTTGGAAAACATGCGTAGGGTCCCTTGTCTGGTTTGCCCCCGCATACATAAAAAGAAAGGAGGCCTCAACGGCCTCCTTCAAAATCTGTTCAAATTTTTGCCCGCTTACGTGCGCACAGATCCAACCATCTTCCACTAAGCAGGCAACAACAACGCCGCCAATGCCAGTTTCAAAACGTCCCCCACGATGAAAGGCGTCAGCCCCCAAGCCATCGACTGGCCCCAGCCATTTGCAAATGTGTTCAGCCACAACAAACACGACACATAAATCGCAATCGTGCCGATACCCATCGCAACCGCCATCCAAACAACCGAGCGATCCCAGCCCCGTTGCGCAAGATACCCGAGCGCAGCAGTGGCGATCACAAAGCCAAACAAATAGCCCCCCGTACCACCCATCATGTAAACCAAACCCGCCTTTTCTGCACTGGAACTCGAAAACACATCCGCGCCCATCGCACCGATTGCCAGATAGGCCAAAATTGTCACCAACCCCATGCGCAAACCGTACGCGGCCCCAATGGCCAACACGCCAAATGTACCCAAACTTACCGGCACAGGCGAACCCGGAACAGGCAGCTTAATCTTGGCGCAAATCGCCATAACAGCCACGCCAGCAATCACCAGAAATGCGCGTTTGATCCACAGCGCAAACCCTTCAGCCAGCCAAAATGTGTCGCTTAAGACGCGCGTGTTAACAGTAGTGTTCATTGTTCAACCTCTTGTAAATGAGAGGTTTTTTTGTAGCGACCTCAGCATTACTCACAAGGTGAATATTTGCAAAAGTCTCATTTTTTGATGTTGCAATTTACGCGCGGATCACACAGCCAAACGCGCCGCCAAAGCAGCCACATCAGGGGCCGCATCAACAGGGCCATACAGTGCCAAAGACGGCACGCCGCTTGCGCATAATCGTGCGCCGTAATCCGCAACGCCAGCGCGATCAACACCGTCAATCTTGGCGACAACTTCATCCAATGCAGGCACCCGACCCCAGATCATAACCATCCGCGCCAGCCGTTCACAGCGCGATGACGGGCTTTCCAGCCCCATCAACATGCCAGCCTTCATTTGTACACGCGCACGGTTCACTTCGGCCTCACTCATGTCGTCAGCAGCACGGCGCAATTCATCAATGCACAGCGTGGATAATTCCGCCACATCCCCGCCCGACGTGCCCGCATAAATCATCAGGCTACCCGTATCGACGTAAGCGCCTGCTTGGGCATAAATCGTGTAACACAGTCCACGTTTTTCGCGCACTTCTTGGAACAGACGGGACGACATCCCACCCCCAAGCGCCAATGAAAACACCTGCGCCGTATAAATCTCATCATCGCGGTAGCTGGAGGTTTCAAACGCCAACGCAAAATGCGCCTGCTCCAAATCCTTGATCACCCGATGTTCGCCGCCGTGATACACAGCAGGTTGCAAAATGGGCGAAGTGCCCCGTTCCAAATCGCCAAACGCAGCCTCGGCCATTTTGACCAACTGATCGTGATCCACAGCACCCGCCACCGATAAAACCATCTGATCCGGGCGATATTGCTCTGCCACAAACGCCTTTAGATCACCACGTGTGAACGATCGAACCCGTTCCTCTGGCCCCAAAATCGTGCGCCCGATGGGTTGATCGGGGTAAGACACTTCTTGCAGCCAATCAAAAATCACATCGTCTGGCGTATCCAGCGATTGGCCGATTTCAGACAAGATCACACCGCGTTCGATTTCCACTTCTGCAGGGTCAAAAACCGAATTCAGCACAATGTCCGAAATCACATCCATCGCCAGCGCCACGTCGTTTTCCAAAACCCGCACGTAATACGCGGTCATTTCGCGGCTGGTATAGGCGTTGATATACCCGCCAACATCTTCAATTGCCTCGGCAATTTGCAGGGAATTCCGCTTTTTCGTACCCTTGAACGCCATGTGCTCCAGAAAATGTGCAATGCCGTTCTGCTCTGGCCGCTCGTGGCGTCCACCTGCCCCGACCCAAATGCCCAATGACGCCGATTTCAGGCCCGGCATGTGTTCCGTAACAACGCGAAATCCGTTGGAAAGTGTGTGTAGTTGAACGCTCAATTGCGAATTCCTTTTCGAATAACGGCCTCAACAGCCGCCAAATCACCTGCAACGCGCGTCACCCGCTCGTCGCGTTCAAACAAATCTGTCATGTGGGGCGGTAACGCAGGGTTAACACCACACGCCGCCTCTACTGACGCAGAAAACTTTGCAGGATGCGCAGTGGCCAACGTGATCATCGACACATTCGATTGCATTTCATCGCCAATCTTGGCCCCAATCGCGGAATGCGGGCACAAAACCTCGCCCGTGCGCTTGTGGAAATCCGCAATCGCAGCACTGGTTTCATCCTCAGAAACCCGCCCACTGTCAAACTCATCCGCCATCTGCTCCAGCGCCCCTTGGGACAGCTTGAACGAACCAACATCTTTTAACTGTTCAAACAACTGCGCGACAGCATCACCTTCGCGGTCATACAGATCAAACACCAAGCGTTCGTAGTTTGACGACACCTGAATATCCATCGACGGGCTGATGGAAGGCTCCACACCCGTCTTGGCATGATCCCCCGTCTGCAACGTGCGATGCAGGATATCATTCTGGTTCGTCGCGATCACCAAACGATCAATCGGCAGCCCCATGCGTTTCGCCACATAGCCCGCAAAAACATCACCAAAATTGCCAGTCGGCACACAGAATGAGACCTTGCGATGCGGCGCACCCAGTGAAACCGCGCTGGTGAAATAATACACAACCTGCGCCAAAACCCGCGCCCAATTGATGCTGTTCACGCCCGCCAATTTTACCCCATCACGAAACTCAAAATCGTTGAACATGTCTTTCAACAACGCCTGACAGGTATCGAAATCCCCATCCACCGCCAACGCATGAACATTATCCTCAACAGGCGTTGTCATCTGGCGTCGCTGCACCTCGGACACGCGGCCATGCGGGTACATGATAAACACATCAACCACATCCAAACCGCGAAACGCTTCAATCGCAGCGGACCCAGTATCGCCCGATGTCGCACCAACAATCGTCACGCGTTTGCCCGAACGTTTCAGCGCCACTTCGAACATCTGCCCAATCAACTGCATCGCCACGTCCTTAAACGCCAATGTCGGGCCGTGGAACAGTTCCAGCAGGTAATGATTGTGATCTAACTGCTTTACGGGACACACCGCATCATGTTCAAAACACGCGTAGGCCTTGGCGATAATCTCGCGAAACTCACTGTCTGTGAACGTATCACCCACAAACGGCTTCATCACCTCAAACGCCACATCAGCATATGATTTACCGGCAAATCCAGAAATATGCTCCGTGCTTAACTCAGGCCATTCAGCAGGGACATACAGCCCGCCATCGCGCGCCAATCCAGTCAGCATCGCCTCTTCAAATGTCAGCTCGGGCGCTTGCCCACGGGTCGAGATGTATTTCATATCAGCCTCTAAACAGTCTTTTGACGAATGCGCCACAACAGGTAGCCCGTCATGCCAAACCAAACCAGCGCGAGCGAGAACCAAGTGATCGCATATTCGCGGTGATCATTAGGGATATTCACTGACACGGGCAACGGGGTTACGGCGTCAAATGGCACCCAAGCGCCATCTTTCATCACTTCTGCGCGTTCCACCACCACCATAAACGGAATCACGCCCAATTCTTGGCCCATCATCGGTAAATACCGCGCGAACCAAATGTTCTTTTCCAGATCGGGATCAGGCGTGAAGGACGCATCATAATCATCAGGATTGAGGATATTCCCGACCACCCGAACAGGCCCAACAGGGCGTATTTCGTTCTTTTGATCATCAGGCACAAACCCTAAATCCAGCAGGAAATTCTTGCCGTTCCAAACTACTTCCTTCAAAATCCGAAACCCTGGCCCAGATTGGCTACCTGGCCCCGTATATTTCAACGATGTCAAAACATGCGCCTCTTTGTCGGTCATCACGCCCTCAAACGTCACCCGCGTGTAATTCGTCTCCGAAATCGGCGCGGTGGATTTGAAATGATCGATCAACGGATTAGGCTCGGCGGCCATCTTGGCCCGTATTGTATCCAACCGCGCCTCTTTCCAAACCAGCCGATCCAATTGCCAAAATCCCAGCCACAACAGAACAGCAACGCCAGCAACGCCAAACAACAGTGGCAAAATCATCCGTAGGCTCATGCTTCTTTGTTCCTCTGCTTTTCTACTTTTCCAAAAGATTTCGTAACGCAAATCCCGTTCCGCCATTTGACGGAGGCAGGAAATTGCGTTTCAACATTAAGTCGAAACGCTTTAAATACTCAAAATCTTCGCCGCCCAAATAGGAAAAGCGCGGACTCTACAGCCCGCGCACTCCCGAAACTTTTATCCCTGTTCGAACCCAAACAGGTGGTCAGCCTTAGCCGCCCCAGATGTAAATGGCTGCAAACAAGAACAACCAAACCACATCAACAAAGTGCCAGTACCAAGCGGCGGCTTCAAATCCAACGTGACGCTCTGGTGTGAAGTGGCCTTTGTAAGACCGTATCAAACACACAGCGAGGAAGATCGTGCCGATCACAACGTGAAAGCCGTGGAACCCGGTCGCCATAAAGAAGTTGGCACCGTAAATGTTTCCGGAAAAACCGAATGCCGCGTGGCTGTACTCATAGGCTTGGAACACTGTGAACAAAATGCCCAACAATACCGCACCCCAAAGGCCTTTTTTCAAGGCATCACGATCATTGTCATGTGCAATCGCGTGGTGCGCCCAGGTGGCCAAACAGCCAGAACACAACAGGATCAGCGTGTTGATCAGCGGCAAATGCCACGGGTCAAACGTTTCAATCCCAACAGGTGGCCAAACACCATCAATGATGGGCGAACCTTCGGTCATCGGGTACAGCGCGTGTTTAAAGAACGACCAGAACCAAGCGACAAAGAACATCACTTCGGACATGATGAACATGATCACGCCGTAGCGCAGACCAATCACGACAACAGGTGTGTGATCGCCAACATGGGCTTCGTCCACAACTTCGGACCACCATGCGAACATCGTGTACAGAACCATCACAAACCCAATCAACATGATCCAAGGGAAGGAGTGGTCTTTCATAAACGCAATCGCGCCTGTCAGCATTGTAAACGCACTTACTGCGCCAAACAGCGGCCAGATGCTTGGGTTCAAAATGTGGTAATCGTGGTTTTTCTCATGCGCCATGGTGGTTCGTCCCTATTATCGCAATCTTCTTAGTTTACTTGTGTATCAACGCCATTAGACAACGCCGACACCTCATCTTCGGGCAAATCCGTCACATGAAACGTATAGCTCAATGTGATCGTTTTTGCGTATTTCGCTTCTTTATCGTTCAGCATGTCAGGGGCAACAAAGAATGTCACTGGCATCTGAACGGTTTCACCAGGTTGCAGGATCTGCAT
The DNA here is from genome assembly GCA_037625035.1 of Amylibacter sp. Classification (GTDB taxonomy): domain Bacteria; phylum Pseudomonadota; class Alphaproteobacteria; order Rhodobacterales; family Rhodobacteraceae; genus Amylibacter. The sequence continues at coordinate 4,361 of JASJIO010000156.1, read as the reverse complement.
TTCAAAACAGAAACAGGCAATCTTGTTAAAATAGGATCCCGTTGAATACGGGTAAACGTTGAAACTGGCCGTGCCAGCAATCGGTTTATCAGTTGGATTATGCGCTTCATAAAACGCCAAACCTGTTTCGCCAATCTTTAATTCCATCTCGCGCACAACAGGTTTAAACGTCCACGGCATGCCGCGTTCCAATGACCCGTCAAAGCGAATTTTAATCGTTTGTTCCAGCACCGTGCGGCTTGGCCCTGCGGCAACATTCGTCACGCCGCCCCAGCCTGTAACGCGGCAAAACCAATCGTACAAAGGCACAGATGCAAACGACAACGCCAACATGCAAGACACCAAAGTCACCAGTTTAAACACCAGTGATCGGTTCTTGGTTGTGTTTGGCTCATCGCTCATTCACTGGCCTCCGCTTTTAGCGCAGCGTCAGGTTCAATGCTGTAACGGGTTGTGTGATCGTATGCTTCAAGGCTCTCGCCATTTGACATCTTCACAATCGTGATTGCAAAAACCAACGCAACAAAACCGCCCAAAACCACACCCAACATCATGTTGGATCGTTTGCGCCGATTGTGCAGCGGATGTTCAGTTTTTATCGCCATCAGATCACCACCGGCCATGCGTTCAACAGATCAAATCCGCGTAACACCGCATCCCCCAACAGGGCAGCAAAGCTCGCAAACAAATACACCAGCGACAAGCGGAAAAATTTGCGTTCCGCCGCGAATTTATCACCGTCTGCTTGCGCGTCAGTGCGTTTCCACAACTTCACCGCGCTAATCAGGAATAACACGTTCAGGATCATCGCAGTTGCCAGATAAATCGGCCCGCCAATGCCTGTAAAAGCCGTGGTAATCGCCACCACAAACAGCACAACTGTATAGCCCAGAATGTTATTACGCGTCACGCGGGTTCCGTGTGTCACGGGCAACATCGGCACGCCAGCACGGGTGTAATCATCGTTCATAAATAGGCTCAACGCCCAGAAATGCGGTGGCGTCCAGATAAAAATCAGCATGAACATCGCAACGCTCTCAACCGAAATACCGCCCGTCGCCACAGCCCAACCCACCATCGGCGGGAACGCACCTGACGCACCACCAATAACAATGTTTTGCGGGGTCCAGCGTTTCAGCCACATGGTGTAAATCACGGCGTAGAAAAAGATCGTAAAGGCCAGCAATCCCGCCGCAAAGAAATTCGCAGTCAGCGCCAGCATCCCCACCGCAATCACCGACAGCCACAGGCCAACAATCATCGCGTTTTTCGGGGTCACACGGCCATCAGGCACAGGGCGTTTCACCGTGCGCTTCATGATCGCGTCAATATCCGCGTCCCACCACATGTTCAGAGCACCAGATGCACCCGCACCAAGCGCGATAAAAAGGATGGATGCAAAACCGATAATCGGGTTCACGCCCACAGGCGCGACCAGTAAACCAACGGCCGCCGTGAACACAACCAACGACATCACACGGGGTTTCAGCAGCGCGAAATAGTCATCGAACTGGCTGTCCTGCCCATAGTCATTTGCAGTTGCATCGCTCACGGGATTATCCATTGGCTTTCGGTTTAAACCCAAAGCAGCTTAGTTCGCTGCTTCGGCTTCCAAAACTTTGATCATGTTGGCGTCGGCAACTTTAACAGTAACAGGGCCTTCCGCATATTCCGCTTTGGCACTGGCCAACCATGTGTCGTAATCCGCTTGCGACACCGCTTTCACGGTGATCGGCATGTACGAATGGGCTTTTCCACATAATTCAGAACACTGACCGAAATAAATGCCCTCTTTGCCTTCATCCACTTCGAACCACAACTGCGCCAAACGGCCCGGAACGGCGTCTTGCTTAACGCCAAACGCTGGGATCGTCCACGCGTGGATCACATCCGCGCCCGTTACTTGAACAACGATTACCTTGCCAGTCGGCACAACCACAGCTGTGTCCGTTGCCAGCAAATACTCGTCTTGCTCATAGCCGTTTGCAGCCAGATCTTCTTTCGGAAGCATGAAGCTATCAAAACCAAAATCGTGATCCACATATTCATGGGTCCAATACCACTGGTTGCCCGTGGCTTTGATCGTGATGTCCGCTTCAGGAATTTCTTGCTGGTCGAACAACAAAGTCAGGGACGGTGGGATCATGATGATCAACACGATGATCGGCACAACAGTCCAAGCGACTTCTAACACAGAGTTATGCGTGAATGTCGCCGGCTTTTTGTTGCGCTTGGCGTTGAACACAAAGCAACAATACAACAACAACCCAGTCACAAAGACCGAGATAATTGTGATGATCCACAAAAGAAACGTATCCAAAGCGATAACATCAGTCATCAGCTGCGTTGCTGGTGCTTGAAATCCGTACCCGTCTTGGTTCGGAATACCCAGTGTTTCCAGCTCAGGCAAAGTCGCATCCACGCTATCTTGCGCCCAAACGGCTCCAGCCAGCGAAACACCTGCGAGTGTTGTCCCAATTTTCTTCAGTGCGCTCACAGCTTGCATATGATCCAGTCCTATTCTGATCGACTTTTTTGTCGCTCGGGGTTCCCATGCATAACGCACACCAGAATCCCCTGTTGTCTATTGCGCCCTAAAAACAATATTACAGTCTAAAGGACAAGCGTTCTATTTGCCGCATACAGCAGCTTTTCTTCCCGCTTGATCAATAAATAGAAGGAATCGCCCCTTTGGCCACCGATCAAAGCCCATTTCGCCCGTTTGAAACACAATTTGACGAAAATGCCGCACTCAAAATCTTACGCGCCGCGACCGATGGTGCGGATGACGGCGAACTGTTTCTCGAACGGCGGCGCTCTGAATCGCTAGTCTTTGACGACAATAGCCTCAAAACCGCCAGCTACGACGCCTCCGAAGGCTTCGGTCTACGCGCTGTCAAAGGCGAAACCACGGGATACGCCCATTCCACCGAAATGACAGAATCTGCCCTAAAACGCGCCTCCGAAACCGCCCGCCTCGCCGTTGGATCAGGCGGCGCAACGATGGCCCCTGCCCCGCAAGCCACAAATCAGCGCTTGTATACCGACGCCGATCCAATGGCCGACGCCGAATTTTCTGTAAAAGTCGAAACCCTGCGCAAAATAGATGCCTTCACGCGCGACCTAGACCCTCGCGTCGTCCAAGTCTCCGCCTCCATCTCCGCCAGCTTGCAAGAAATCGAAATCCTTCGGCCCGAAGGCAACAGCGTACGCGACGTGCGCCCGATGACCCGCCTCAATGTGTCCGTCATCGTCGATCAAGACGGACGACGCGAAAGCGGCTCTGCGGGTGGCGGCGGTCGCTACGGCCTCACTGGTCTAATCGATCCCACCAATTGGCAAGCCAAAGCGCGCGAGGCTCTACGCGTCGCCCTCGTCAACCTCGATGCAGAACCCGCCCCCGCTGGTACGTTCGATGTGGTCCTTGGCCCGGGTTGGCCGGGCATTCTGCTGCACGAAGCCATCGGCCACGGCCTTGAAGGCGATTTCAACCGCAAAAAAACCTCCGCCTTCGCGGGGCTGCTGGGCCAACGCATCGCCGCCAAAGGCGTCACCGTCCTTGACAACGGCACGATCCCAGATCGTCGTGGCTCGATTTCATTCGACGATGAGGGCACACAATCTGGCAAAAACATCCTGATCGAGGACGGCATCCTTGTCGGCTACATGCAAGACCGCCAAAACGCCCGCCTCATGGGTGTCGCCCCCACAGGAAACGGTCGGCGCGAAAGCTATCAACACGCGCCAATGCCCCGCATGACCAACACCTACATGCTCGGCGGTTCCATCAACCCCGGCGACATCGTGTCAGACCTAAAAGACGGCATTCACGCCGTCGGTTTTGGCGGCGGCCAAGTGGATATCACCAACGGCAAATTCGTATTTTCCTGCACCGAAGCTTACCGCGTGAAAAATGGCGTGGTCGGCGCACCCGTCAAAGGGGCAACCCTGATTGGCGACGGCGCAACCGCACTCAAACAAATCCGCGCCATCGGCAACGACATGGCGCTCGATCCTGGAATGGGCAACTGCGGCAAACAAGGCCAATGGGTCCCCGTCGGTGTGGGCCAACCAACCCTGATGATAGGCGGATTGACCGTGGGCGGAAGCAAGATATGAGCTAGAAAAGAGTGGAACGAATGCTCTGCCGGCCAAGACCAGTCTAACGCGAAGCACATTTAACTGGCGGTTTAGCAGACCTGTTTAGGTCTGCTATGCGGTGTGGTTTCAACTGGTCGCCGCAACACATGCTTCAAATTTCTCTGCTGGGGTTTGGTATTGCAAGGTCTTTCTGGGCCGCTCATTAAGCTGGCGTGCGACAGCGCTGAGTTTGGCCGGACTGAAGCCCGATATATCAGTTC
>JASJIO010000155.1:0-51045 GCA_037625035.1 Amylibacter sp. | reverse complement strand
CCTAAAGGCACAACGCGATTGGGGTCATGCCAAGGACTATGTCGAAGGTATGTGGCGCATTGTTCAACATGACGAGCCAGAGGATTTCGTGCTGGCCACAGGCGAAACGCACACTGTTCGCAGCTTTGTCGATAAAGCGTTTGCAGCCATCAACGTTACCCTAGATTGGCGCGGCGAAGGTGTTGATGAAAAAGGCTTTGATGCTGCAACGGGCACCTGCCGCGTAGAAGTAGATTCTCGCTATTTCCGACCTACAGAAGTTGAATTGCTAATCGGTGACCCAGCAAAGGCCAAAGAAAAACTGGGCTGGGAGGCGACAATAACGCTTGCTGAAATGGTTTCTGAAATGGTCACTCACGACCTTGATGTTGTGCAACGCGAGGCCAACCGCCGCGATCGACACGGCTGATGACTAATCCGCAGAAAATACTGTTAACGGGCGGTGGCGGCATGGTCGGTCGTAACCTGCAGGCCCACGCCCGCGCAAACAACCACACCATGTTGGCGCCCCGCAGTGCAGAACTTGATCTAACGAACACGGCGTCTACAAACGCATATGTCGCACAGCATCAACCTGACATTATCATTCATGCTGCGGGCAAAGTTGGCGGCATTCAAGCCAACATCGCATCACCCGTCGAGTTCCTCGAACTTAACACCACAATCGGTCGCAATATTTTGATGGCTGCGCGCGCTGTGCAAGTTCCGCGCCTGCTAAACTTGTCGTCGTCCTGCATGTACCCTGCCGCTGGGCGCAATCCGTTAACCGAGGATCAAATCCTCACGGGCCCGTTGGAACCAACCAACGAAGGCTACGCGCTCGCCAAAATTTTTGCGATGCGCCTGTGCGATTACATCACTCGCGAAGACCCGAGCCTCCAGTATAAAACCTTGATCCCGTGCAATTTGTACGGACCACACGACAAATTTGATCTGGGCGCATCACATCTACTGCCCGCCATCATAACCAAAGTCCATGATGCCATGGCGACAGGCAAGGCTTCGGTCGAAATATGGGGCGATGGCACAGCACGGCGCGAATTTATGTACGCAGAAGACGCCGCAGACGGTATCTGGCACGCTGTCGAAAACTTTGAAACTTTGCCCGCGTTGATGAACCTCGGTCTTGGCCATGACCATTCGGTTAACGAATATTACGCCGCCGCTGCCACCGCCATCGGTTGGCAGGGAAATTTCACGCACGACCTGTCAAAACCTGTCGGCATGAAACAAAAACTCACTTCTGTGGATAAACAAACCACATGGGGTTGGCAGCCCAAACACAGCCTCACCGACGGCATTCTGAAAACCTATCAATTCTATATGGAGCACCACGCAAAATGAGCTTCAAATTTCCCTTAGCCACATCGTCATGGGACCAAGATGAACAAGACGCCATTCAACGTGTCATTGCATCCGACATGTATTCGTTAGGCCCCGAGGTAGCAAAATTCGAACAGCAGTTCGCAGCATTTATGGGCAGCGAACATGCGGTGATGTGCAACTCGGGTTCCTCTGCCAACCTGCTTATGGTTGCCGCCCTTTGCTACACCCGTGAAAACCCATTGCAACGCGGTGACGAGGTTATCGTGCCCGCCGTCAGCTGGTCAACAACGTACGCGCCACTGCATCAATATGGCCTCCATCTGAAATTCGTCGACATCGACCCGCACACGCTGAATTATGATCTCGACCAACTGACTACGGCGATCACCGACAAAACCCGCCTCATCATGGCTGTGAACTTGCTCGGAAATCCTAATGATTTCGACGCCATTACAAAAATCATTGGCGACCGCGACATCCCGATCATCGAAGACAACTGCGAGTCGATGGGCGCAACACTGAACGGTAAACAGGCGGGTTCCTTTGGGATCATGGGCAGTTTTTCAGCCTTTTTCTCGCATCACATTTCTACGATGGAGGGCGGTCTTGTCATCACTGACGACACCGAACTTTATCACCTGATGTTATCACTGCGCGCCCACGGGTGGACACGAAACCTCCCCAAAGAAAACCTCGTGACAGGCACGAAATCCGACGATCCGTTTGAGGAATCCTTCCGCTTCGTACTGCCAGGCTACAACCTGCGCCCGCTCGAAATGTCTGGCGCAATAGGCCAAGCCCAGCTAACAAAACTACCAGACCTGATAAACGGACGCCGCCGCAACGGCGCACTGTTTCAATCTGCACTCGGCAACCACCCCGAACTACGCATTCAACGTGAAACGGGGGCCAGCAGCTGGTTTGGCTTTTCGCTCGTTATAAAACCAGAAAGCAAGTTGAACCGCCGCGCCCTTGTCGATCAACTGAACGCCAAGGGGTTTGAATGCCGCCCTATCGTGTCTGGTAACTTCGCCAAGAACGAAGTCCTAAAACACTTTGATCACTCGATCCACGGCACGCTCGAAAACGCCGATTACATCGACCAGAACGGCCTGTTCATCGGCAACCACCACTACCCGATCGAAGAAGCTATTGAGGCTTTGCGCGAACTCTAGGCAAAAAAAACGCGCCACGATGGGCGCGTTTTTTCTAATTTTGACGCCGTTGATCTTAGCTCGGCAATTTTGTCTTACGCAGATATGGCAAAACGGTTTTAAACTCACCAAACTTTGCGGTCGCTTCTTCATTTGAAACAGTTGGCGGGATGATAACATCTTCGCCCGTTGTCCAGTTCGCACCCGTCGCAACACCGTGCTTGGCTGATGTTCGCAGCGCATCCAACGCCCGAACAATCTCTGCGAAATTGCGCCCAACGGTCATCGGATAGGTCATCGACAGCTTCAACTGTTTGTCTGGTCCAATGATGAACACGGATCGCACCGTCGCGCTGTGCGCAGGGGTACGACCATCGGGCATATACGCCTCGGCTGGCAACATATCGAACGCTTTGGACACCGCTAAACCTTCATCCGCAATGATCGGAAAGCCAGCCGCCGCGCCAGATACTTTTTCAATGTCAACTTTCCATTTTTTGTGCTCGGCAACACCGTCCACAGACACGCCCATCACCTTGGTATTACGGGCCGCCCATTCATCCGCCAATTGTGCCACAGCTCCAAACTCGGTTGTGCACACTGGTGTGAAATCTTTGGGATGCGAAAATAAAATCGCCCAACTGTCACCGATCCAATCATGGAACTGATACGTTCCTTGATCTGTTTCTGCGGTAAAATTTGGAACTACATCATTGATACGAAGGCTCATTGGTTGATCTCTTCAAAGGTTACGTTGCCGTCATATTCTGCCTGCACAACCAGAAAGACAACCCAGAAATCATACCCGACTTATGGCTTATACAACTCCGCCGTATCGCCTAAATACCCGCTCCACGCTAACCAATAGGCCACATGCCCAGCCACCCGCGCCAATGATTGATCCCCCGCAACAAGCGCATCTTCGGTTACATCCCACGAAACACCGTCTTGGGTCTTTAATCCATTTACGGACGCCACAAATTTTTTGCCATCCCGCAAATAGGCCCGAACCGTACGCCCAGCCTCATCCCCAATCAGCACCACATCACGATCACCAATTCGATCATTGATTACCCTTTGATCCTTAAACGCGTACAGCGGCCACGCCTTTGCCGCACCAAATTGGCGCACTCCAAAAACATAGTGTTTTTTTGCCCAACAAGCGTCTGGTCAACTTGTGTTGGAAACATCAATTCATCGCTTGAGAAATAATCCCAGTAAACAACACCAGACCCATAATCGCGATCATGCCCTGTTATCAAAGATAAAACCTTGGTATCCGCATTCTGCGCTTTCCACTCCCCCCAAGGCGCGATCACAACAGGCCTTTGTCTTAACTCCAAATTCCGTTCTACCAACGGTCCAATCACGGGCTTCCCGGTGAACTGGTTCCACAATGTGTGCGTTTCGCGATCAAACATTAGCTTGTTGGAACGGTATAGAAACCCGGACGACCCAAACACCAATGGCGTTTTTGGCCCCACTTCGGTTTCACACAAAATGCCCGACCCGCACAACGTGCAATACGCCAACGCCACAGGCACTCCGCCGATCACATCATTGAACATTTCATGCCAGCCCATAATACGCAGCGGATACGCCCGCGCATCACCGCTGATCGAAACGCTGAAAACCAGATCATCATCCTTTAAATACCCAGCATCCGCCGCCACAATCAATTCGGGGTTATCCAGCGATGGAATGCCGTCTTTGCGCACCCCGCCCCATGTGACCTCTTCAAATCGTATGCTTGTTTTTTCGCGTTTCAAAAACTCTGGCTGCAGAAACAATTTAAAATTTGCATCCACCGCAAGCAAAACTTCGCGTTTAAACTCTTCGTACCAATCAGGCGGGCGCACATCTGGATGGGTTTCTTGCCACAACATCCAATCGAACCACCCCGTGATGTCCGCCCCTGCTAATCTCTGCATTTCTGGATCGAACCAGATGTTCGGGAACTTAGAAAACCGCTGCGCCACAATCAGCGCAGGAACAAATTCTGGACCATTTAGCGTTGAAACCACCGCCAAACCCTCATCAAATGCGCTTCGGTTGCCAGTAATCATCTTCAACAGCGCACCTTTTACATCTTTATCTTGTGCCCTCCCGATCGTCGGGGCCAAAACACTTGCGGCGCCACCCGCCAAGATCAAACGGCGATTAACAGACATTTCAATTCTCCATTCATGCGCGTCTATTTCCGCGGATGCGCGCGCCAATTGCCAATCACAACACAGTGACACGGAAACCTCTTGCAACCAGCCCACTTGCTATGATTTGAAAAGAAAACACTTTTTTTGTGACATGGGGGATTTCAAATGAAACCAATTATAGCAGCAGCCGCAATACTGATCAGCACGTCACAACTTCAGGCACAATCCTGTGGTGGATCATTCAAATCCTTCCTGTCTGGCGTAAAATCAGAAGCAGTCGTCAATGGTTACTCATCAGCAACAGTAGACAAATTCCTCGCCAATGCACGCATCGACAAAAAGGTGATAAAGGCCGACCGCGCACAAGGGGTATTCAAACTAAACTTCACCCAATTCGCCCAACGCGTCATCAGTGCAAGTCGCCTAACCAAAGGTACCCAAAACAGTAGAAAATACAGCCATACACTTAGCAAAGTCCAAAAAACTTATGGTGTAGATCCCGCTGTGATGTTGGCGTTCTGGGCGCTCGAAACCGATTACGGCGCTTTCCAAGGCGATTTCAATACGCTCAACGCCTTACTCACTCTCAGCCATGATTGCCGTCGTCCCGCTCTATTTCGCCCACAAATATTCTCGGCTCTCGAACTTTTTGAACGCGGCGATTTTTCCCCCACTAAAACCACCGGCGCATGGGCTGGTGAAATTGGCATGGTCCAAATGTTACCCGGTGACATCCTCGCTCGCGGTGTGGACGGCGACGGCGATGGACAAATCAAATTGAAAACCTCCGCACCCGACGCGCTCATGTCTGGTGCAAACGTCATTTCAAGCCACGGATGGCGCGCGAATGAGCCGTGGTTAGTTGAAATCTCCGTTCCTAAAAATCTCGATTGGGCTGAAACTGGCCTTGAAAAAACCAAAACGATCTCTGAATGGGAAAATCTTGGCGTCAAAGCTCGAGGCAAGATGCCGAACGGCGCACTCACCGCCTCGGTTCTACTCCCACAAGGGCGCAAAGGCCCCGCCTTCCTCGCCCTCCCAAATTTCAAAGTTTATTTTGATTGGAATAAATCCTTCGTCTACGTCACCACGGCTGCTTACTTCGCCACCCGCATGGCTGGCGCACCGCGATTCATCAAAGGAAATCCCGACCCATCCTTATCAGACATCCAAATGCGATCCTTGCAAAAGAAGCTGGCTGCACGCGGCTACAATGTTGGAAAAATTGACGGAATCTTAGGCGCAAAAACCCGCGCAGCGGTTCAATCAGAACAGGCTCGCCTCGGAATGCCAGCCGATGCATGGCCAACGAAAATGCTTCTCGCAAAAATCTAGGTCGTTACCCAACCATCCGCTCAGCCTGTCGCAAATCAACACTCACCAGCTGACTTACGCCCAACTCGGCCATTGTCACACCAAACAGGCGGTCCATCCGGCTCATCGTCACAGCATGGTGCGTGATGATCAGGAACCGCGTATTGGTGCGGCGCGTCATCTCATCCAGCAAATCACAGAACCGCGTAACGTTTGCATCATCCAATGGCGCGTCCACCTCGTCGAGCACACAAATCGGGGACGGATTCGCCAAAATTACCGCAAAGATCAGCGACAAGGCCGTCAACGTTTGCTCGCCACCCGACAACAAACTCAGAGTAGACAGTTTTTTTCCAGGCGGCTGGCACATAATCTCTAGGCCAGCTTCCAATGGATCATCGCTTTCCACCAAAACCAAGTTGGCATCGCCACCACCAAACAAGTGTTTGAACAGCAATGAAAAATTGGTGTTCACTTCATCAAATGCCGTCAGCAATCGCTCGCGGCCCTCTTTGTTCAGACTTGCAATTCCGGTACGCAACGCTTTGATCGCTTCTTCCAAATCCGATTTTTCAGTGACCAACGCATCACGTTCTTCGGCCACTTCTTTGGAATCTTCTTCCGCAAGTAGGTTCACTGCCCCTAAAGCATCGCGTTGACGGCGCAACCGCGCCAGGTCATTTTCGATCACTTGAACAGGTGGCATATCTTCTGGATCGGCTTGCAAACTCTCCAATAACTTCTCGGGCGAGCATTCCAGCTCCTCATTAATGCGATCGCCGGCAGCCACCATTTGCACCCGCGCTGAATCTGCTACCGCATCCGCGCGCGCGCGAGCCTCACGGGCTTCAGACGCCGCCCGTTCGGCGTCCCGTTCGCCCTGCTCGGCTTGACGCAGGTTCGTCTCAGCTACAGCCAACCCGTCAGAAGCGGCCTTTAACCGCGCCTCAGCCTTCTCGATCTCACGACCTAGTTCTTCGCGCTTTGCGGCAATCTCTTCAGGTGCAGCTGTCGCATCTTTCAACTCTGCCTCAGATGTTTCTTTACGTGCGGCCAGCTCGGCAATCCGTGCCTCCGCTGTTTCCAACCGATGCCGCCAACCAGAAACTTCTTTCGTAATTTCTTGGCGTCGTTTTGTGCGGGCTTCGCCATCTCGGCGCTGCTCGTCGTACAAGCTACGTTTTGTCAGCATCGTCATCCGGGCCGCCTCAACCGCAACTTTTAACGCCTCAGCGGTTTCGCGCGCTGCATTCAAATCGCCTAGATCACGTACCGCTGTTTCCGCTTCTCTAACTGTTGCAGACGCCGCCAATGTTTCCTCGCGAAGCCGCATTTCCGCCAGCGTTTGCGTTTCGACCTTACCAGACAACATATCGCGGTCAGCTTCCGCGCGACTCATCGCCCGCGTCGCCGTAGTCGCCGTTTCGTCTGCAACTTTGCGCGCGCGCCGTGCCTCTTGGTCTGCGGCAATCGTCGCTTGCAACGCCGCGTGAACTGTATCGAATGTGGCGCGTGCATTGCTTGCGGCATTTGCAGCAACGCCGTGCGCTTCACGCAATTCTTCCAAACGGTTCACTTGCTGCAATCGCAACGCCGCCGCACTTGGCGCATCATCCGCCCCCGCACGAAACCCGTCCCAGCGCCACAAATCACCTTCTAATGAAACCAGCCGCTGCCCGGGTTGCAAATCCGCTTGCAAACGCGCGCCATCAGCCCGCGCCGCAACGCCTATTTGCCCCAGCCGCCGTGCCAAAACATCAGGCGCAGTAACATGCACACCCAGCGCATCAACACCACTCGGCAACGCCGCACCCTCCGAATAACTCGGCATCTGCGCCCAGCCAGAAATTCCGTCCGCCGCCACGACAGGCGCTTTCAGATCGTCCACCAGTGCAGCGCCCAGCGCCGCTTCATACCCTTTCGCCGCTCGAACCTCGTCAATCACTTGCGCACCACCAGATTGGTCCCGCGCAATTACGCGTTCCAACGCGCCCACTTCGGCATTCAGTGCATTCGCTTCGCCGTCTGCCTCAGATAGCGTCGCCCAGGCCTCAGAATCGTTGGATTGCTCTTCAGAGCGGCGAACTTCGACATCTGCCAACGTGCTTTCCGCTCGCAACGCCGCTTCCTGTGCCACACCAAATGTTGTGCTGGCCTCAGCCAATCGCTGCTCTGCGTCACTCAGCCCCCCCTTGGCAGCCGTAACAGATGCTGCAGCTGCTTCTGATTGCTCGGATCGTTTACCCATCATCTGTTTTGCATCGCCCAGCATGCGATGTGCCGATTGATGTCGCGCCGATAGCCTTGCCACATCTTCATTGTGGCGATCCAGATCCGCTTCTTTTTCCTGCATAACAGACGCCGCATCATGCGCTTGCGTTCCAGCCGCCTCGATCCGCCCGTCCTGTCCCTCAGACGCTTTGATAATCGCCTCAAATTCCCAATCGAGCCGCTTGATCGTTTCTTCCGCATCACGGTTCAAACCTGACTCACGGTCAATATCCTTGCCCAGCTGATCAATCCGACTGCGCAACGTATCAATTGTGGCTCGCGCTCGGTTTTCCTGATCGCCCAGCGCATCCCGTTCCACACGCAACCGCTGCACGATGGCCCCAGCAATCGCTTCTTCTTCGCGCAACGGTGGGACTTTACCCTCTAAATCCATCCGCAAATTTGCCGCTTGTGCAGCACTGCCTTGCCCACTTGCCGCCAGCTTAGTCGCGGCAGTCAATTGATCGATCGCCGCCGCCAGTGCCACATCCGCTTCACGCCACCGCCGATACAACAACAACCCTTCGGATTGGCGCAATTCATCCAGTATTGAACGATACCGCGCCGCTTGGCGAGCTTGGCGCGCTAATGTGTTCAGCTGTGCATCCAGCTGCTCAACCACATCATCTACACGCGTTAGATTTGTCTCGGCTCCATTCAGCTTCAACTCCGCCTCGTGGCGACGCTGATACAACCCACTAATCCCAGCCGCTTCTTCCAAAACCCGACGTCGGCTTTTTGGTTTGGCATTGATCAGCTCTGAAATTTGCCCTTGGCGCACCAACGCGGGTGAATGCGCACCCGTAGAGGCATCCGCGAACAACATCTGCACATCGCGCGCGCGCGCTTCTTTGCCATTCGTTTTATAGGCAGAGCCCGCATCACGAGTAATTCGCCGCACAACTTCCAGATTATCCGCGTCATTAAATGCCGCGGGTACCAACCGATCAGAATTATCTAACGTCAGCAGAACTTCGGCATAATTTCTTGCAGGTCGCGACGCAGCGCCTGCAAAAATGACATCTTCCATACCCCCACCGCGCATCGCGGTTGGGCGGTTTTCACCCATCACCCAACGCAGCGCTTCCAGCAGGTTCGACTTGCCACACCCATTTGGCCCCACAACACCCGTTAACCCGTCCGAGATCACCAGCTCAGTCGGGTCTACAAAGCTTTTAAAGCCTGTCAGACGGATTTTGGAAAACTGCAAAGTTTGGCTGCCCACTTGATTCTTAGTTACTGACCAAATTCTTGGCCCAACGCCTTTGAGTCAACCAAAATTCCCTGCATTTAGGTCTTTCAGCAGAGTTATCCACAAGATATTGCAAAATTCGCGCAAAACATTCAGATTGAATACGCTGCAAAAAACAAAATGAATGTCGGAATCGTTCTTGAACCCTTTCGCAATTAGATGCACACAGGTCGGGTAAGGTTCCCCATTCAAACGCCAAGCGTTGGGGATTAATTGGGAATGTGGTGAAGGCAGACCGATATCTGGGGCCTAAATCCACAACCGCCCCCGCGACTGTAAGCGGCGAGCGATCTCTGAAACAGCCACTGTGGAAACACGGGAAGGCCAGAACATCGCAGCGACCCGCAAGTCAGGAGACCAGCCTGCGAAGAACTGTAACCCATGCTGTCGGGAGTGGCGGCGAAGGAGACCAATATGAAAAACGAAGTTAAAGTAGCTGTTCAAACTAAGACCAAAACATCCACAAACATGATGGTAATCGCATTTGCCGCATTTGTGGGTTTGGGCATGATCACCATTGCTGGCCATCTGCAAGCAGCCGCATTGCACGATGCTGCGCATGATGTGCGCCACGCAACAGGCTTTCCCTGCCACTAAGCGTTCAGCGCTGCTGAAACGCTGCGCTCCTAACAAAAATTCGCTCGTTGCAGCCGGACCGCTTTTCGCGTTCTGGCCAACTGCGTATGATAGGTTTCGATCATGCTAACCCGAATTATCACAACCGCCCTATTTGCGGGCTTCATTACAGGTATTATTGCCGCTGTTCTACAGTTCGCGCTGATCCAACAACTTTTGCTTCATGCTGAACTGTTTGAAAACGGCACGCTCACTCATTTCGGCGATGCAGGGGCAGGCACGTCAGGCAACTTGGCTTGGCCCGGTTTTGATCCTCAGCGAGACCTCCTCAGCATTCTGTTTTCGGCTATCATCTACATAGGCTACAGCTTCCTACTTGTTGCTGGTATTTCCCTTGCTGCTGAACAAGGTCACAACATCACACCACGGTCTGGCCTTATCTGGGGCTTCGCTGGGTTCATTGCCTTGCACCTGGCCCCCGCAATGGGCCTACCTCCCGAACTTCCAGGTGCAGGGGCCGCAGATGTTGCCACACGCCAAGTCTGGTGGTTTGGAACTGTCGCTGCTACCGCGCTCGGCCTTTGGCTCATTGCGTTTGGTAATTCACCGATCACTTGGGCCATTGCCGTGCTCGCGCTCGCAATTCCCCACATTATCGGCGCTCCACAACCCAATCTTTTCACTGGCCCAGTCCCACCAGAACTTGCCTCCCACTTTGCAACACGCGCGATCGGCGTTGGCCTAATCTGTTGGTCCATCCTCGGCCTTCTCGCAGGGTATTTCTGGAACAAAGAGTCCGACGCGTGAAAAATCCAATCCCATTCCTGCTGATCGGCCTGTTCTTTGGCACAGGCATCGGTTTTATCTGGGCAGGTTCGCAGGGCGTAACATTTGATGGGCATGACCACGTTGAACACAGCCCTAAGGACGGAACAGATCACGCCAGCATGGATCACTCGCCTGTCGAACTCGTTGCAGGGCCAACCGCCCCAACACTCGCGATAACCTTGCATCCAGACACAATGTCTGGCCTGAACTTGCAGATTCAAACCACAAACTTCACGTTTTCGCCTGAAACCGTGAACCAAGCCAACACCCCAAACACAGGTCACGCCCACGTTTATGTTGATGGTAAAAAACTATCCCGCATCTACAGCAACTGGTTCCACATCACAGGCCTTACTTCAGGGGAACACCTTGTCAAAGTCGAATTGAACGCAAATTCGCACGGCGTAATAACCGTCGATGGAATCCCCGTCGCAGCTGAACAAACGGTCACGATCCCATGATTTACGCTGGTATCCGCCCGATCAAACAAAACCGTAATCTGCCCGCAGGCCGCGCGTCCTCGACCCAGCCGTCAGGAGCATCCGCGTACACCTTGGCAAACGCCGCGACATCCGCGCCGTCCGCATCTGCATCTACCCCCGCAAACAAATACGCCGCTTTACCCTCTGCGCGAAACGCCAATGCTGTCGGCTTGTCGCACGCATTTAAACAGTCCTGCGCACGCACCTCAAAATCCCCAAACTGGGCCAGACGCGCAGTCACATCAGCAATCACCGCCGCCCCATTTGGGTCTCCGCCAAGTTCCGCGCAAGTGGAACAAATAAACACAGTGTGGGTCATGAAACCTCACCTAACCGAAACAAAACCCCCACGCAATCGCGTGTAACGGAGGAAACCATGCCCACAAAAATTCCAGCCACAGTCGTCACAGGTTTTCTCGGCGCAGGCAAAACCACCCTGATCCGCCACATGCTGCAAAATGCCAACGGCAAACGCATCGCACTAATCATCAACGAATTCGGTGACCTTGGCGTGGACGGAGACATCCTCAAAGGCTGCGGTGATGAAACCTGCACCGAAGACGACATCATGGAGCTTTCAAATGGTTGCATCTGCTGCACCGTCGCTGTCGACTTCATCCCAACAATGGAAAAACTCCTCGCCCGTGAAAATGCACCCGACCACATCGTCATCGAAACCTCTGGCCTCGCTTTGCCACAACCTCTGATCCGCGCATTCAACTGGCCAGAAATCTCCACCAAAGTCACCGTTGATGGCGTTGTCACCGTCGTCGATGGCAAAGCAGTATCTGAAGGCCAATTCGCCCATAACGTCTCCGCTGTTGATGCGCAGCGCAAACAAGATGAAAACCTCGACCACGAAACACCATTGTCCGAATTGTTCGAAGATCAGATCACCTGCGCAGACATGATCGTTGTTAATAAATCTGATCTGTTGTCAGCAGCGGAATCCACCGTTCTTGTCGCAAGACTCAAATCTGAATCCCGCAAAGGCGTGCAAGTGGTCAAAGCATCGATGGGCGTACTTCCGATTGACGTCCTCCTTGGCCAAGGCATCGGTGCCGAAGACGATCTCGATGCCCGCCACGAAGTTCACCACCATCACCACCACGATGAAGACGAACAGGACGACCACCCTGAAGGTGAAGATCACCACCATGATCACGAGCACAAACACGGCCATGATGAATTTGAATCATTCGTCGTTGAACGCGCAGAGATCACCGACCCGACCGCGTTTGCTGAACAGGTTGCCGACGTAATCCGCGCCAATGACATCCTGCGCCTAAAAGGCTTTGCCGCTGTCGCAGGAAAACCCATGCGCCTCACTCTCCAAGCCGTCGGGCCCCGGGTCGACACCTATTTCGATCGTGCTTTCACGGCAAACGACCCCCGCATCACCCGTCTTGTGGTGATCGGCCAAGCAGGCCTAGACCAAGCCGCAATTACGGCCGCCCTGCAATGACGCTAACCGTTCAACACGGCGACCCGCGATCCTCGGCAGTAACAAAGCTGCTCGAGGCTTCGCACGCCTTGATGAACGATCTTTTTCCCGCCGATGGCTGCCACTATCTTGAAATCGATGATCTCTGCGTCCCCGAAATTACATTCCTCACAGTCAAAGATGGCACCCAAATCATCGGCTGTGGCGCACTCTCAAACAAAACCAGCTACGGCGAACTCAAATCTATGTTCATCGAACCCGCCGCCCGTGGCAAAGGGGCCGCCGACGCCCTCATCACCCACATCACTACACTCGCTCAAACCCAAAACCTTACCGTTCTGCGCCTAGAAACCGGCGAAGCCCTCACCGCAGCAATAAAACTTTACGAAAAACATGGTTTCACCCACCGCGGCCCTTTTGGCGATTACACAGAACACCCCGATAGTACCTTCATGGAGCGCCAAATCTAACAGGCTCCATATCACTTTAATGTTCTCTAAATACCTCAAACTTACCCGCGCCCAGCACAAAGCCAACACACCATGCACCTCCTAAACGCCCAGCCTGGAACAATCGACGATAACGAGCCTGTTGACCTGGGCCAAACTCCCGCAGATATCGTGTTCATTTCGGCCGCTGACACAGAACTCGCTGGCCTGTCCGAAGCGCGATCAGAACATGCATCTCCACCAACTCTGCGTCTCGCAAACCTTACGCACCTGCAACACCCGATGTCCGTCGATCTTCACATCGAACACTGCGCTACCAAATCCAAACTCGTTATCGCCCGCTGCCTCGGCGGAACTGGATACTGGAAATACGGCATTGAACAATACGCCATCCACTTAGGTCAGGCAGGCATCCCATTTGTCGCTCTCCCCGGCGATGATAAGCCCGACGAAGACCTCTGGCGTCTCTCTACCGTTCCGCGCGAAGATTGGGAAAACCTCTGGAATTACATGGTCGAAGGCGGCCCTGAAAATAGCACCAACTTCCTCAACTACGCAGCTAGCATGGCAAACGGAGGCGAGAAACCCGCCCCCGCAAAACCACTCCTTCGCGCGGGCGTCTATTGGCCTGGCGCAGGTATCGCAGATCTGGCCTCAGCCCAAGAAAACTGGATGCCAAACGCACCGGTCGTCCCGATCATCTTTTACCGCGCCCTTGTCCAAGGCGCGGGGCTTCACCCGATCAACCGCCTCACAAAATCCCTACTCCGCGCGGGCCTAAACCCACTGCCGATTTTTGTCGCCTCGCTCAAAGACCCTGTCTCTGTCGCAACCCTAGAAACCCTGTTCGCCCAAACACCGCCGTCCGTAATCCTAAACTGCACGTCCTTCGCTGTCGGCTCCCCACATGCCAGCGACGCACCCACAACCAACCCGCTCGCCGCTCCATTCGCCAATGCCTCACCAATTTTCCAAGTCGTGCTGTCTGGCGCATCCGAAGCCAGCTGGGAAGACGGCCTACACGGCCTTTCCGCCCGTGACATCGCAATGAATGTCGCCCTACCCGAAGTAGATGGACGCATTCTATCCCGCGCCATTTCGTTCAAAGGCGAAGCTTACTTTGACGAAACCACCGAATGCCCCATCGCGGCCTACCGCGCGCGGGGGGATCGTGTCGAATTCGTCGCGCAACTTGCGAAAAACTGGGCAACCCTGCGCCACACTACGCCAGAAAATCGCAAAACGGCCCTCATTCTTGCAAACTACCCAAACAAAGACGGCCGCCTCGCGAACGGCGTTGGCCTCGACACCCCCGCCGCCACGGTTGAAGCATTAAACACCCTCGCCAAAAACGGCTACACAATCGAAAACATCCCCGCCGACAGCGATGCTTTAATGACGCAAATCATGGCTGGCCCCACCAACTGGCTCACGGATCGTGCAACGCGAACAGGCGGCACCACACTCCCGCTTGCCGATTACCTAACCCACTACAAAAAACTCCCGCTCGACGTACGTGACCAAATTGAATCCCGCTGGGGCACACCTGAAACCGACCCATTCTTTTCTACAGATCACGGCACCTTCGCCCTCTCAATCTTCTCCTTTGGCAACGCGCTCGTCGGTGTTCAACCGGCTCGCGGTTACAACATTGATCCCAAAGAAACCTACCACTCCCCCGATCTGGTTCCGCCGCACAACTACCTCGCTTTCTACTTCTACCTTCGCCACACACACGGCGCCCACGCCCTGGTCCACATGGGCAAACACGGCAATCTCGAATGGCTACCAGGCAAGGCACTCGCCCTTTCTGAAACTTGCTTGCCAGAGGCAATCTTTGGCCCAACGCCCCACATTTATCCGTTTATCGTGAATGATCCTGGCGAAGGCACACAAGCCAAACGTCGTACACAGGCCGTGATCATTGATCATCTTACACCACCGCTCACCCGCGCCGAAACCTACGGTCCCCTGCGCGATCTCGAAGCGCTCGTCGATGAATACTATGAGGCCGCAGGCGTTGACCCCCGCCGCCTCACGCACTTGCGCAAAGACATCCTCGCCCTCACCTCCGCCACGGGCATCGACACTGATGCTGGTATGGCGGGCGATAATGAGGACAACGATCTCGCCAAACTCGATGAATACCTCTGCGAATTGAAAGAGGCGCAAATCCGCGACGGCTTGCACATTTTTGGCACCAGCCCTGAAGGCCGCCTCGAAACAGATCTTATCGCTGCCCTCGCGCGCGTCCCCCGCGCTGATGGCACGAACGAAAACGCCTCTATCCAAAGGGCCATCGCCAACGATCTTAATCTCGATTTCGATCCCCTAGATTGCAAAATGTCCGACCCGTGGACTGGCCCGCGCCCGCAAATTTTGCTCGACCGCGACACCAGTACTTGGCGCACTGTCGGCGATACCGTTGAACGGATTGAAACCCTAACGACCACGCTCATCGGCGGGAGCGAAGCAAAAAACCTGCCTACAACCAACACGGTTTTAGACCACATCAAAACCCACATCCGCCCGACTGTGCGGACGTGTGGGCCTTCCGAAACAAACGGCCTCCTAACCGCGCTCAGTGGCCAATTAGTCCCTCCCGCTCCGTCAGGCGCACCAACCCGCGGCCGCATGGACGTCCTGCCAACAGGACGCAACTTCTTCTCCGTCGACAGCCGCGCGGTGCCCACTCCAACTGCCTGGAAATTGGGATGGAAATCCGCCAACCTTCTGATCGAGCGCCACTTGCAAGACCACGGCGAATGGCCCCGCACACTGCTCATCACTGCGTGGGGCACCGCCAACATGCGCACAGGTGGCGACGACATCGCACAAGCTCTCGCACTCATGGGCGTCAAACCCCAATGGGACAGCGCAAACCGCCGCGTCACGGGGTTTGAGATCCTGCCCCTGTCGGTGCTCGCCCGCCCTCGCGTCGACGTCACCCTGCGCGTCTCTGGCTTCTTTCGCGATGCCTTCCCCCAACAAATGGCGCTCGTGGATTCCGCAGCACGCGCCGTCATGGCCCTGGACGAACCCGCCGATCAAAACCCCGCTGCTGCTCGTCTGCGCGAGGAGGGAACTGAAGAAGCCGCCTTCCGCGTATTTGGCTCTAAACCCGGTGCATATGGCGCTGGATTACAAGCCATGATCGACGAACGCCTTTGGGCCACCAAAGCAGATCTCGGCGAAGCGTATCTCGAATGGGGCAGCTATGCTTACGGCGCAAAAACGGATGGCACTCAGGCAAAAGAGGCGCTGAAAACTCGCCTTTCTCAGACAGAAGCCATCGTTCAAAATCAAGACAACCGCGAACACGATCTGTTGGATTCCGATGATTACTACCAATTCGAAGGCGGTGCAGCTGCTGCGATTCACACCCTCCAAGGCGTTGATTGCCCCATCTATCACAACGACCATTCGCGCCCAGAACGCCCCATCATCCGCACATTGGATGAGGAGATTTCCCGTGTCGTTCGTTCCCGTGTAGTAAATCCAAAATGGATCGACGGCGTCAAACGTCACGGCTACAAAGGCGCGTTCGAAATCGCAGCAACGGTCGATTACATGTTCGCCTTCTCTGCCACCACAGATGCGGTCAAATCCCACCACTTTGATCTGGTTCACGCTGCCTTTATCGAGAACGATGAAACCCGCGATTTCATCAATGACCACAACGCACCAGCCCTGCGCGAAATCGCCGACCGCCTCCTCGAAGCGATAGATCGCGGCCTTTGGGCCCCGAAATCCAACTCAGCCAAAGCCACGCTAGAGGAGTTGTCAAACTAAGGCCTTCGCCAGAAGGCATCGAAATCACAAGCCATCCACTTTGTTCTTTACCAAAAGATCCGAAATCCCCACTTGCCCCCAAGCACCAATCCCATAGGCTCTACAAAACCGAAGAAGCCGCCAAATGTCGCCCGATCTGCTGTTTTACGCCATCACCTCCCTATTTTTCCCGCTTGGGCACTTCTAGCCATTGCACCTCGGTGGCGCGGCACCCAAATTTTCGTTCATTCCGCGCTGATCCCCCTCGCCCTTGGCGCGCTCTACACTATGCTGCTCTCACGCGGCATCATGGGAGAAAGCACCCCAGGCGCCGGTTTCAATTCCCTCTCCGCCGTTATGGCACTGTTTGCACACCCCATTGGTGCGCTCAATTCATGGACACATTTCCTAATATTTGATCTGTTCGTGGGCGCTTAGATCAGCCGCGACGCCATTCGCCTTTCATCGCACTCCCAACCACTTGGCCCTTCCTTTTCTTCGCTCTCAAGTTTGCCCCACTCGGCCTCGCGCTTTGGCTCTTGTTCAAAGGTATCACAGGGTGCGGCTGGTCTTTGCAAGAAACAACACCATGACCAAAACAGCTGGCCACTGTTTTTGCGGCGCAGTCACTTTCGCTTACTCGGGCCCGCATACATGGGCCTGTTACTTCCACTGCACCGATTGCCGCCGCAATTGCGCCGGGCCCGTTGTAGCCTTCCTTGGAACCCCACTTGACGGTTTTGATTGGACAGGCCAAACCCCAAAACAATACTACTCATCAAAGGGCGTTACCCGACACTTTTGCGATACTTGCGGCACACCAATGGCGTTCCAAGCGGATCACTACACAGGCGAAATTCACCTTCATGCCGCAACCTTAACAAACCCCACAGAATTCAAACTAAACTCCCATGTCTATTACGATAGCCGCCTCCCATGACTTCACATGAAAGACGACCATCGAAAATATTCAGGTTCTGCCGATTAGGCGTAGCTCACCACTTCGTATTCGATCCCATCGTAATCATCGAAATAGAATCGCGTCCTGGGTTCATAATCCTGATGCGAATTTGGCCTATAACCGGCGGCAATTACCTTTGCCTCGATCTCGTCCAAATCATCCACAACAACCGCCAAATGGTTCAACGCCCCCACCGTCGTGTAACTGTTTTCATTGGACTCATCACTTCGCGCTTATTTGTACAGCGCGACATAACTATCCCACCCACCAACCTGGATACTGCGCGCTGCACAACCCAGCAGACAAAGCAGCGAAACGCAGCACTGGCCCACGCCACCTCATGGGGGATCAGGCAAATAACATCTAACGCCAGACTTCAATGTTCTGAAAATACCTAAACTTATGCAGGTTTAAGATCATACGTCTTTTGCTTCAAGAACTTCATCAACCCAGGTCCATCCTTTTCATAGGATTGCAAAACCTCGGGCTCAATCAAATCACCAACAACAACAGCCTGATCTTTGTGCATTGCGGCTTTAATTTCGTGCAACAGCAACGATTGGCGCAATGTAACCGATAACTTATCCGCGATTTGATATGCGCGTGTGTTCGACCCTGGAAAAAACACAGGCAAAACCTGTGCGCCAGATTGACGGATCATTTTCGCAGTAAACGGCATCCAATCAGGGTCAACCACAGGACCGAACCAGGTGTCACTGGTCGCAACGGTCCCTGCAGGAAACAGCGCAATACATCCATTATCTTTCAAATGCGCAATTGCTTCTTTGCGCATCCGTATATTTGTCTGAATTGCATCGGGTTCATGGGCAAACGCCACGGGCAACAGATATTTATCAATCCGCGGAACATGGCGCAGAAATGCGCGCGCCAAAATCTTATAATCATCGCGTGCATGGCTCATCAAATGCGCCATCACAATGCCGTCCACTAACCCGTGCGGGTGGTTTGAAACAACAATTAGCGGGCCTGTTTTTGGGATTGCGTCTAACTGATCTTGCGGCGTTGTCAGTTTGATATCCAAACGATCCAGAACGGATTTCCAAAAATCAGCGCCGCGATTCTCGTCTTTTTCCCACTGGCGCACCAACCAAAGCAACCGTAAACGACCAGTCAGGTTTTCGATCACACGGATCAAACCACGCTTCCACGGCGATGTGAAAGAGCCAGCATACGTCAATTCGGATGCCTTATAAGGCTCCGTGCCACCCGTCGCTTCTAGGATCAGTTGTTCCTTGGTTTTCATCACTTACCTTCGCCGAAAAAATCGCCCACCAACGCTTTGATGGCGTCGCCAAGCTCAAGAGCCTGATTTCCGCTGGTTTCTACAGTAATTTCGCATCCTTTGGAAGCCGCAAGCATCATCAACCCCATAATGCTGCCACCTCCAACGTCGATTCCGTCCTTTGTCACAGTCGCATCCGCATCAAATGCCTCGACTGTTTCGACAAACTTAGCAGATGCCCGTGCATGCAGGCCTTTTTCGTTGATAATAGTCAGATCCATTCGCATGACCCGGTCTCCCTGCGCTTATGGAATTTGCAAACCATTGCTGGCGTTAATGTACTTCTTGCCCGCCGTAATCGAAAGCTCCACCGCTTTATCCAACGGTAACTTACGGGATTTCGCTAACTTTACCAACATGGGCAAATTTGCCCCGTACATGATGCGCCGTCCCGACCCAGAACAGGCTTTCATCGCCAAATTGCTCGGAGACGATCCGAACATGTCCACAACGACGACAACCCCGTCACCCTGATCAACGCGATCAGCGGCGATGCAAATCTCATCTTGCTTGGCATCACGATCAACCTCAGCGGCCGTTGCGATTGCTTCGATGTTGTGCAGTTTGCCCAGAACATGCTCCGCCGCGGCCAAGTATTCCTTAGCCAACCCACCATGCGCTACGATTACGATCCCGATCAAGCTCGGTCTCTCCTATCCAACTCAGGCGCCCCCGCGCCGTTCCATTTCTCGATGCCGTTTAGACACCTGCCAGCCCTCTGCTTCAAGAGCGGTGGCTAATTCTTCTGCGACGGCAACAGAACGATGCTGACCCCCGGTACATCCCAAACCGATGCTGAAATGCGCCTTACCTTCATCTCGGTACGCTGGCAACAGCAGGCGCACCATATCTGTTAATTGCTCAAAGAACGTTTGGTACTTTGAATCTGCCGAAACATACGCCAAAACGTCTTGGTCTTGGCCCGTTTTCCCACGCAAACTTTGGTCCCAATACGGATTCCTAAGAAAGCGGCAATCCATCACCATGTCAATTCCGCGAGGAATGCCGCGTTTATAAGAAAACGATTGTATCGAGATCGCAAGTCCCGCGACACCGGGTGCGCTAAACAGGTTGCCAATTTCAGCCTTCAAATCATGGGGTGTTAGGGTCGTTGTATCAATCAACACGTCCGCACGACTGCGCAACGTTTTTAACAACTCGTTTTCCAGCTCAATCCCACGAAGAGGCGTTTCTTCAGGTGCTAACGGATGACGGCGCCGTGTTTCAGAATAACGTCGTAACAAAGCATCGGTTTGACAATCAATGAACAACAACGACGGTTCCATCAAATCATCTTGCTTGAACGCATCATAGGCATCCAAAACACCTCTGACCGAAAAG
This sequence comes from Amylibacter sp., assembly GCA_037625035.1. Classification (GTDB taxonomy): domain Bacteria; phylum Pseudomonadota; class Alphaproteobacteria; order Rhodobacterales; family Rhodobacteraceae; genus Amylibacter. The sequence continues at coordinate 30,420 of JASJIO010000155.1, read as the reverse complement.
TCCCGTGTCCGCACATCAATGCCCAGCGCCATCGGTCGCCCACCAGTCGGCCCTGCAATTAAACGAGGCAGCAACGCTAGCGGAATATTATCGATGGTCTCATAACCTAGATCCTCAAACGCATTGATCGCAGTGCTGCGCCCAGCACCCGACGGGCCGGTGACCAAGACCACAGTAGTATTCACATCCGTTGATGGCATCGCATTCGATTTCAATTGGGTCACAGTGGGGTTTACTGCTTTCAGGTATGGCGCAATCCGCGCCCTAAGATCATCAGGCTAGACGCTAAATTTGGAACATTTCGCCCATTTATCAAGTCAATTCGAACGCCCAGCACTTCACTATGCTGTAACTGTGGCATACGGGCCTCCGGTTCTTTGTCCAGATCTATGACATGACATAAAACAGCAGATTGCAAAGTCTTAGTTTTCAGAACACCTATGAACCGCGCCTCAATCAAACTGTCCAGCGAATCCGGAGCAGTCATTTCAACGTTCATTCCAACGTGTTGCAAAAGAACCTGATCATCCGAAATCAACTCAGCGCCCAGCGCCATCATCTGCAAAGCAAGCCCAGATTTTCCGCACCCCGAAGATCCCACAAACAAAAAACCCCGCCCACCAACTGCGATTGCAGTTCCGTGGACAGGGCTATTTTTAATTGCCATCATCGGCTGTATTTATACAGGCAGGCCAACCACAAAACGTGCGCCAAGGGGTTCATCGCCCTCTTCGCTGTCACGTGCGTGGATGTTTTCAGCCCAAATAACACCTTTATGTGCTTCGACGATCTGTTTGGAAATTGACAAACCAAGGCCTGAATTGTTGCCATAATCGTGCTCAGGACGTTCAGAATAGAACCGCGTAAACACTTTGGTCAGCGCTTCTTCGGGAATACCTGGTCCTGTGTCTTCTACAACAATTAACACACGGCTGTCTTTTTCACGCGCCCAAACACGAACCGCATCGCCTTCACCACAAAACGAAATTGCGTTTGAGATCAGGTTTACAAAAACCTGCGCCAAACGGGCTTCCATCCCGTCGTACATAATTGGCGCACTTGGTTCATCCCAAATCACCTCAACACTTTTATCAAGCGCCTCATGGGTATGGAATTCCGCGATATGGCTCAACATTAGTGTCAGATCAAAGACTTCTTCTTCTTCTTTAACCAATTCAGAATCCAACCGCGATGCGTTTGAAATGTCAGACACCAAACGATCCAAACGACGAACATCGTGTTCGATCACGTCCATCAAACATTTTCGGCCATCCCCTTCAGGTGCAATGCGCAGCGTTTCAACAGCGGATCGCAATGATGCCAATGGGTTTTTAATTTCATGCGCTACGTCTGCTGCAAACTCTTCGTTTGTATCAATACGGTCATACAATGCAGATGTCATATCCCGCATCGCACGGCTTAAACGGCCAATCTCGTCTGGGCGTCCAGACAAATCGGGAATGCGAATTCGACTTGCATCATCTTGGCGACCTTCTTTGGTTGTGCCAGCTTCCGCTGCACGGGCCAAATCATGAATAGGATTCGCAATCGTATTCGCCAAAGCTATGGACAAAACGATAGAAACGATCACCGCCAGCAAAAACAACCGTAATACTGCTTGCTGTTCCGCGGCCAACAAACCATCCAAATATCCTGGTTGGGATGTCAAAACCATTGCGGCCGTGACAGAACCGTCCACCACAATCGGCCGCGCAACTGAAACAATAGTCTCACCGGCCTGCGTCGTAGAGCGACGGATCAACTCTTGACCTTCAAGTGCAGATTTCGCCATCTTAGTAGCAAAAAACTGTTCGGACATTGGTGTCGTTTTACCGCTTACAGACCGAAGACTAGGCAAAACATCTACTGCGCCACCGAGCCAGGCTACAAAACCGCTGCCATTCGGCAAATCTATTTCTGCACCGTTAAGCTGCGCAGCCAACGTTTCATCAGCCAAATATACGCGCGCAATCAAGCCTTCAGAAACAGGCAATCCTTTAATCAGATCACGGTTCGTCGTGCGTTCGTCAAACAAACGCGCTTCAACGACATTGGTATAAAGTTCAGATTCAATCACCATGCTCGATTGTTTTTCAACAAGCAAACCGCCTTTGAACTGGTTCAGATACAACATCCCAACCAGCAAAATGCAAAGCGCAATAAGATTGAACGTGCTGATCCGACGCGCCAAAGCGGACGTACGAATCCGCGTTACCTGCTCCAGTCCAAAGGAGCGCAGAAATCCACGTCCTCCGCTTAGTCCAATTGTATTTGCAAAATTAGCGAACAAATTACCCCAGCCCTCGCGCGGTTCGTCTGTCAAATGCTCATCTGCCGGAATGGCCATTATTCAGTGTACCGATAACCGATACCGTACAGTGTTTCGATGGCTGAAAACTCATCGTCAACACTGCGCATCTTTTTACGCAACCGTTTGATATGGCTGTCGATTGTGCGATCATCCACATAAACTTGGTCGTCATAAGCAACGTCCATCAACTGGTGACGGCTTTTTACAAAACCAGGACGGCTTGCAAGTGCTTGCAACAACAGAAACTCGGTTACTGTCAAGCTGACTGGCTTGCCTTTCCATGTCACTGCATGGCGTAAAGGATCCATCGTCAACTCGCCGCGCTCGATCAAGTTTTCATTTGGTGCGTCGTCGGGTTTGCCTGCATCCGATAACTTCACTTCTTGACGTCGAAGGATCGCGCGAATGCGCTCTACCAACAAACGCTGCGAGAACGGCTTGCGTACATAATCGTCTGCGCCCATGCGCAAACCTAGCACTTCGTCGATCTCATCATCTTTGGATGTAAGAAAGATCACTGGCATGTCAGTGCGCTGGCGCAAACGGCTCAGCAAATCCATACCATCCATCCGTGGCATCTTAATATCTAAGACCGCCATATCAGGGAGTTCATCTGTAAACGCGTTCAGCGCTTGCAGCCCATCATTATAAGTAGAAACATCGTAACCTTCGGCTTCAAGTGTCATAGACACAGAAGTTAGGATATTGCGGTCGTCATCAACCAACGCAATTCTTGCCATTGTTTTGCCCTCGAAACTGCCTGCATTTTTTATTTTTATAACCCCACATAGGTACAGCTTTATTAACGGCGCAAATGTTTTCTTCTCTAAGTGGCCTATTTTTAGCCACAATTTTCCCCAATTTTGTTCTTTGAGTCACACTCTGTACAAAAAACCCTATTAAAAACGGCCAAGTTAACGTTAACTCGGCAAAATTACTCCTATGGCTAGCCTTCCATTACCGGCATAGGATGGTATACAGCCCGCGTTGCTGCCGCAGCTAACATTGAATTGGCCACAAACTGGCCACAAATACGAAAATCAAGCGTCAGGTGTGTATCACCAATTCGCTTTGAGGAGCATTATCATGGAAGCAGGTCGCTTCAATCCTTCCCAATCGCTGGAAAAAACTGGCATTACTGGGATCGCAAAAGCCCACTATAACCTGCTTGAACCCGCACTTATCGAAACTTCGCTTAAAAGAAGCGAAGGGGAATTGGGCCAAGGCGGAACGATGCTCGTTTCCACAGGTAAATTCACGGGCCGCTCTCCTAAAGATAAATTCGTTGTGGATGAGCCGTCCGTAAAAGATACGATCTGGTGGGAAAACAACCCGCCAATGTCCCAAGACGCGTTCGCTCAATTGCATGCAGACATGCTCACCCACGTGAAGGGCGGTGAATATTTCGTCCAAGACCTGTTCGGTGGCGCAGACCCAGATTACCGCGTCAATGTACGTATGGTAACAGAACTTGCATGGCATTCCCTGTTCATTCGCAACATGCTCCGTCGCCCAGAGGCAGACGAACTCGACACATTCATCCCAGAATACACCGTCATCAACTGCCCGTCTTTCAACGCAGACCCTGCCAAACACGGGTGTCGTAGTGAAACAGTGATCGCGATTTCGATCGAAAAGAAATTGATCCTGATCGGTGGCACCGAATACGCTGGCGAAAACAAAAAATCCGTTTTCTCCCTTCTTAACTACCTTTTACCAGATCACGGCGTCATGCCGATGCACTGTTCTGCCAACCACGCTACGGATAACGAAAACGACGTAGCCGTGTTTTTCGGCCTTTCAGGCACCGGCAAAACGACCCTGTCAGCCGATCCTAACCGCATCCTGATTGGCGATGATGAGCATGGCTGGTCCGACAACGGCACTTTCAACTTTGAAGGAGGCTGTTACGCAAAGACGATCAACCTCTCACCAGAGGCCGAGCCAGAAATTTACGCAACAACGCAAAAATTTGGCACTGTGATCGAAAACATGGTTTACGATTCACAGACAAAAGAGCTGGATTTTGAAGACGATAGCCTTACAGCAAACATGCGCTGCGCTTATCCCCTTCACTATATTTCCAATGCATCTGAAACAGGTATGGGCGGCACACCGCGCAACATTATCATGCTAACTTGCGATGCCTTTGGCGTTCTACCCCCGATTTCGCGCCTATCACCTGCAAAGGCAATGTACCACTTCCTGTCTGGCTTCACCGCCAAAATCGCTGGCACTGAACGTGGAATTACCGAACCCCAGCCTACATTCTCTACCTGCTTTGGCGCGCCGTTCATGCCGCGCCGGCCCGAAGCATACGGCGCACTTCTGCGCGATCGTATCGCCGCTTCTGGCGCAACTTGCTGGTTGGTTAATACGGGCTGGACAGGCGGTGCATACGGTACAGGTTCGCGTATGCCGATCCGTGCAACCCGCGCTTTGCTGACATCCGCTCTTGATGGGTCGCTAAATGCCAACGACTACCGCAAAGACGAAAACTTCGGCTTCGAAGTGCCGACATCATGCGCTGGCGTTGCGGACGTTCTGCTCGATCCGCGTCGCACTTGGGATGACCCTGACAGCTATGACCGTAACGCGGCTAAACTCGTACAAATGTTCTCTGACAACTTCAAACAATACGAAGAATACGTCAGCGCAGACGTGTTGGCGGAAGCCGTAAAAGCACGCTAATCAACTGCACAATCAATCAAAGGCCGGGGCAATGCTCCGGCCTTTTGCGTAAAGGAAGTTTCGTGTTTTTGATACTATATCTTCTCGCGATCAACACATCGGCAGCGGCGCTTTTGTATTACGATAAGCGCCAATCGCGATCTGGTGGCTGGCGCATCCCCGAAAACACCCTGCTCGGTTTTGCGATCCTTGGCGGCTCTATTGGTGCAAAAATTGCGCAACAAAAATTCCGCCATAAAACACGCAAACAACCCTTCGCGAATATCCTGAACGCGATCATTGTTTTACAAATTTTGCTTTTAATCGCGCTCGCGATCCCAACCACCCGCGCGATTCTGTTGTCCTAACCTAGACAGCCAATTGCTGTTCGACCAGTTTAACCCAAAACGCCGCGCCAGACGCTAATGCCCCGTCGTTGAAATCGTAATCAGCCGAATGTAGTGGCCGCGCATTTGCGCCCTCAACCCCATTGCCCATCAACATAAAACACCCAGGCTTAGCGGCCGCAAAATGGGCGAAATCCTCTGAAAATAGCTTTGGTTCACACGCGCCGTCTACTGCCCCAACGCCACTAGCAGCCCGGGCTGCATCATTCGCCACAACGCTATCATTTATCACCGCAGGGAAAATCGTGTCGTACGAAACGCGCGCGCTCACTCCATGTGCAAAGCAAATGCCTTCCACGAGTTGCCGCAGCCGCGCTTCTATCTTAACATTCACCTCAGGCGTCAGAGCACGCGCATCGCCCCGCAGTACAGCGCGCCCGGGTAATACATTGCGTTTCCCATCGGTTTCGAACTCTGTAATCGAAACAACACCGTTCAAACTTGGGTCGAGTTTTCGCGATACAATTGTCTGCAATGTTCCCACAACCTCGGCTCCAACAATAATCGCATCCACGCCCATGTGGGGCAATGCTGCATGCCCGCCCTGCGCCGTAATCTCAATCTCGAACAACGCCTCACTGGCGCAAACTGGCCCCGCGCGCGTCGCAAACGTCCCCACCTCCATGCCCGGAATGTTTTGCATCGCGTAAACTTCATCCACTCCAAACCGCCCAAACACGTCATCCGCCAGCATCGCTAACGCGCCCTCGCCATGCTCCTCATTTGGTTGAAACAGGAACACCGCCCGCCCGTTGAAATCACCATCTTGCGCCAGCATTTTGGCCGCTCCCAACAACATCGACGTGTGGCCGTCATGCCCGCAAGCATGCATCACACCGCCGTTCCGCGACGCATAATCAAATTCATTCAACTCGTCGATTGGCAGCGCATCCATATCTGCGCGCAACCCAATGCTCCACGTTCCATTCCCTTTTTGCAAAACACCTACAACACCTGTGCGTCCAACCTCGCGATGCACCTCAATTCCAAAGCTCTCTAACAACTCGACCACACGTGAAGCCGTGCGTTTCTCATTAAATCCCAGCTCAGGGTGAGCATGAAAATCACGACGCCAAATTTGCATCTCATTCAATAAATCATTCATAGAATTGCTCCCAAACGTGCAGGGTCAAACCTACCTGCTCCGCCCAACATTTCCAGTTACTTTCACCACCGCGCAATAATGTTACGCAATTCGTCGCACACCCGAGTTTTTATTGCAGCGCAGCATTGACGCACCCAGACCCGCGCCATACTTCTTACACAACTACAAAGAACGCTCGAACTGGATTCTAAAATGTTGTTGTCAAACCTTCTGAACACATGTGCCGCCGCTATTCCTGCAGTTGAAAACATTGTCGATCGCGCCCGTGTAAAAGTTTCAGACATCGTCATCCAAGACGGTCGCGTTAACGGCAAAGCATTTGAGGAACACCAATTCGCAGCCCACGGCCTTGCTTGGTTTGCAACGTACCTTTTGTCGCTTCAACAAATGCACAAATGGGCAACGAATTTAGAAGCCGAAGGGAAATTCGGCGAGCTGGAACAACTCATCCTCCAGATCAGCTTTGGTGAATATCTTTGGCAAATTTGGGGTGGCATTCCGATGTCCCAAGGCGAAACGGTTCGCCTCCAAGACCTCGGCCTTTCACAACAGGACCAGATGGCCCTTGCAGTCGAAAGTGTGCAAACCCTAACCCAAGGCGGCAATTCGCAAGCAGCGCGGTCGCGTTTAATTGATCTGATGCTTGAACGTGACGGCGCATCTACTGTCGGCGCGACGGGCCTTGATGACGAACTGGAAATGATCCGCGATCAATTCCGCCGCTTTGCCGACGAACGCGTCATGCCCGATGCCCACGATTGGCACCTCAAAGATAATCTCATCCCGATGGAAATCATCAACGAGCTGGCTGAAATGGGCGTGTTCGGTCTTACCATTCCAGAAGAATACGGCGGCCTTGGCATGTCCAAAGCGTCGATGGTTGTGGTCTCCGAAGAACTGTCTCGCGGCTACATCGGCGTTGGTTCGCTCGGCACGCGCTCCGAAATCGCAGCAGAACTTATTGTCTGTGGCGGCACGGAAGAACAAAAACAAAAATGGCTCCCGCAATTGGCGTCTGGTGAAACACTCCCTACGGCCGTGTTCACCGAACCAAACACTGGCTCAGACCTCGGCTCGCTACGGACACGCGCCGTAAAAGATGGTGATGATTGGTCGGTGACTGGCAATAAAACGTGGATCACTCACGCCGCGCGCACAAACGTCATGACCCTGCTGGCACGCAGCGACCCAGACACAACAAATTATTCTGGCCTGTCGATGTTTCTCGCGGAAAAAATCGCCGGCACAGACGAGGCCCCATTCCCAACCGAAGGCATGACCGGGGGCGAAATCGAAGTTCTCGGTTATCGCGGCATGAAAGAATACGAACTCGCGTTTGACGACTTCAAAGTCAAAGGCGAAAACCTGCTTGGCGGCGTTGAGGGCCAGGGCTTCAAACAGCTAATGCAAACCTTCGAATCCGCGCGCATTCAAACGGCAGCCCGCGCCATTGGCGTGGCGCAAAACGCGATGGAAATCGCGACAAAATACGCCCAAGATCGCAAGCAGTTCGGAAAAGAACTACTCGCCTTCCCACGCATCCGTTCAAAAATTGCGATGATGGCTGTGGAAATCATGATCGCCCGCCAGCTGACCTATCATTCAGCCGCAGAAAAAGACAACGACCGCCGCTGTGATCTAGAAGCAGGCATGGCCAAACTCCTCGGTGCTCGCGTGGCGTGGGCCGCAGCCGATAACGGCTTACAAATCCACGGTGGCAACGGCTTCGCGCTCGAATATCCGATCAGTCGGGTTTTGTGCGACGCGCGTATCCTAAACATCTTTGAAGGCGCTGCTGAAATTCAAGCAACCGTCATCGCGCGTCGTTTGTTGGAAAAAGGGCGCGACTAAACCGCGGCTGTCTTAACAGCCAAACTTTCGATACCCACCCTTTTGCCAAGCATAAACAGCACTCGCACGTGCCAACGTAGACGCGCCACGCATGCCTAGTCTGTGTGAAACCCGCATCGACAATGAATCGCCGCTACGCAGGTTGATTTTTTTGCGCGATTTACCGAAAATATTGCTCATATAGGCCTTTGGTGACTTGCATGCCTTCAATTGCACTGCTCAAATCAGTTGGCAACAAAAACACAGTGCTCGGATCAGCAGGGTTTAACTGCACGCCGTGTCCGGAAAACACCACCATTGCGGTATCACCCGCTTCAAGTTGGGATAAAAACCCCAGAACCGCGCGATCCATCTCGGCTTTGGTCACGTTGAGATGGCACGCGACGTTATCGATTTTGCGAACATCCTTTAGATGATCACAGTGCGATTGCGCATCCGAAACAGCAACGCTCAACTTTGGCAAATGAGCGTAGTCATTGTTCCCAACCACGAGAGCAGAGGTCTTAGCCGACACCGCGCCAGCAAGTGCTACAAAAGCCGAGGCAAACTGAAAAAACGCGATTGGAGATAGACGCATCGCAACTATAATTCCCTAAATGATCGGCGTAAAACCAGGACCTTACGATATCCGAGCCTACCAGAGCGGTTGTTTCCAATTTGCCCAGCACCCGATTCGACAAGCACACCATGATAAGTTGGCTCCACTTAACGCCCAAAATTGTATTTAAACAATGTCAGATGTCACACTTTTAGGCTGTGCAAATGCGCCCCTAGTTTCACACGAACGCGCCTTGGGTAGGCAATTGATTTGGACATTCAGATAAAACCGCAGGCAAGATTTATCGATCCTGCCACCCATACCACTTAAACGCCAACGGCAGTGCCAATCGCCGCGCTTGCGCAAATGAATACCGCGCTGGCGTTGTTTTCATCCCCTCAGGCAACGGTTCATCATACTGTTTTTCTGCCACCATCCCCGCCAATATCTTGCCCGAATAACTGGCCATCGACACCCCGTTTCCATGAAACGCCAGCGCAGTAAACGCACCGCTCCAATCACCAATTGGCCCAATATACGGCACTAAATTACGCGCTACACAGATCAAGCCCGACCAATGATAAGCGGTGCGAACACCAGTCCAAGCAGGAAACATCACATCAAAATCAGCACGCACCGCGCTCGGCATTCGTGCTTTGTCGCGCGGGCTCAGGTTTGGCGTTCCCCGCATCCCAAACAGCATCCGCCCATCGGGCAAAAGGCGAAAATAATGCAGCATCTTGCGCGTGTCACAACTCATCTGGTTCGCACGCCAACCCTGATCCGCCAGCACAGTTTCATTCATCGGTTCCGTCACCATGATATGACTGACAACAGGCGTATACCGCCCGCCCATCCAATCGGGCAGGTTCTCTGAATTATATCCATTTCCCGCCAAAACCAACCGATCTGCCACCACACGCCCTTTGGCAGTGCGCACGCCAAATCGACCATCAGGCAATCGCTCGATGTGTTCGACCAAACTGTTGCCAAATATCCGCCCGCCTGCCTTTCGAACAGCAACTGCCAGCCCCAAAACATACTTCCGTGGGTTCAGGCAAAACCCAACATCCGAAAACATCGCGCCAAATGCGCCCGCACCATTCACATCCCGCTCGCGCAATGCATCCGCGCCGACCACCTCAGATTTCACGCCCGCAACACGGTTTAGAAACGCGGCGCCCTCAGCGAAACCATCAAAATCTTTGTGGCGATGCGCCAACAACCACTCGCCGCGCGGCTGGCGATCTACATCAATCTCGTTGTCTTGCAGCAGCTCATCCACCACTTCGGTCGCGCGAACTTGCGCGGCGTAATACACGCCTAAATCTACCTCGCCCCACCGCTTTGCGTAGGCCACATCCGATAACTTGCCCCCACCCATGCAGTTGAACCCAGCATTGCGCCCGGACGCGCCCCAGCCCACCTGCCCTGCATCCAAAACAATTGGCGCAAAACCGTGATCCTTGGCCAAATGCAGCGCCGTCGATAGGCCTGTAAACCCCGCGCCGATCACGACCGCATCCGCCCGAACATCACCTTCCAACGCAGGATCAATCAACGGCGATGGCGTCACCGCTTCCCAATAACTGCCGACAGGAACATCGGTGTCATAGGCATCCGCGTGGTAAATCTGTTTTAATGGCGACATTTCGCGACCCTCCTGCACATAGGGTTGCCACAGCGCGCGTAATTTGTCACCAACACAGCCATGAAATACATAGCACTCATGACCGCAATCGCGCTGACCACCTGTCAAAAGGACGAAACAATCTCTGGCCAATCCACACCCGCTGACACATGGCATCTGATGCAAATGAACGGGAATCCCATCGCGGCGGAAATCACGCTTACCTTTCCAGAACAGGGCCGCATTGCAGGGCGCGCCCCTTGCAACACCTATTTCGCATCCCAAACTGCGCCGCTGCCATGGTTCGAAGTCACCGCGATCGCATCTACAAAACGCGCCTGTCCAGAACTCGAACTTGAGGGAAGTTATTTCAAAACCCTCGAATCCATGACCCTGATCGAGCGCACAGGAACCAAGTTGCTCCTGTCAAACGATGCCGACCAATCGCTAGAATACGTGTTGAAATAGACTTAATCAGGCACAGACATCGCCAAAATACGGCTCATCCGCGTGTAACTCTCGCCGCTTTCTTCGTGCCAAGTGTTAAACGTATCCTGCACACGACGCCGCTCGCCTTTGCTGGAGGCCTTGCCGTCAATTACACCTGCATGCGTCAATGTATTCACGACTGCCCTGCTCAGGATAAGGCAATCTTTACCCAAAAATCGCAGCGCATATTGCCCGGTATTTCCGCCCAAGCGCGCACCTCGTTTTTTCATCACATCCCACAACCCGACCAGATCATTGGACGGCCAATCGTGAAAGAACTTCGCAGCGGATCCATGTTCTTGGCGCAAATCGCTTAGGAAAATCGCATTGTCAAGCACCGATAAAATCTTGGTCGCATGGCGCACAATGCCTGTATCTTTCAAATGCGCATCGAAATCCTCATCGGACATAAAGGCATTGCGCCCCACATCAAATCCGTGAAATCCAGCTTCAAATCCAGCCCATTTCGTTTCAATCACGGACCAGTTGAACCCCGCCTGAAACACCTGTTCCAAAATTCTGCCAAAATGCGATCATCGCTCAGCGCACTGATATCACGCGCATGATCAGCAGAACCAAGCGCATTTTCCAATGCCGCCTCCCCGCCTTTGCGCTCAATCGCAGCATCTCTAAACTGTTCAAACACCTTCACGCTTCACCTCTTTTTGCAACACATGAACCAACCGCGCCCGCGCATCTGGAAGCGGGCGGTTCCCCAACGCAGGTGCCAACCACCGCTCCAAGAAATAGCCAGTGGTTTTCAACGCGCCCAGCACTTCTTTTGCAGCGGGATCAACACCCTCCATCTGCAAAAACTTTGGCAATGGTAGCATTCGATCCGCGTATTGTTCCCCCGCACTGCGGCACACCGCACGCCCGCTTTTAGGCGACACATAAATCAATTCCTGCGTCCCCCCCGTTGCCGCACAACTGCTCAGATCGAGCCCATATCCCAGCTCTTCCAAAATCATCAATTCCCAAACCGCGTAATCCGCACTCCACGGCTCATCGGAATTCAGCTTTTCAATCAACGCCAACGTTTGATCATAAATCTGCGTCAATTCCATCCGCTCAGGCATCGCAAATGTCATCAACGCACAGATCGAACTGAGCGCAGCCAACCGCCCCCGATCTGCCATAATCCCGCTGCGTGATTTCAACAATTCCGCACGATACGCTCCAAGATGATCCTCGAGCCGCGCTCGCCATTCGACCTTGACTTGATTACCGGGTTGCAGAACAGGCGCTTGTTTGCGCGACGCACCGCCGCGCACCATGCCCGCATAACGGCCATGTGTTTTTGTCAAAACATCCAAGATAACAGAGGTCTCTCCGTGCCGTCGCGCGGCCAAGATGACTCCCTCGTCACACCATTCCATGCCACGTTTCTAGGGCCAAACGTCCCCAGCCTCAAGCAGAGGTATCAAGCGAATACCCAAACTCACGCACAGTCCGCACAAATCCAACATCAGACGCCTTGCTCAACGCCTTTCGCAGCCGCGCGATATGCACATCAACAGTGCGCGTATCAACATTCAAGTTATCGCCCCAAACACGGTCCAACAATTGATCGCGCGACCATACGCGACCGGGCGTTTCCATGAAAACACGCAACAGTTTAAACTCCAACGGCCCCAATGAAACCACCGCGCCCTCAAAGGTCACAGCATGCTGCGCCAAATCCATGCTCAACCCCTGAAAGGCCAACACATCTGTGATTACCTGCCCTGCGCTATTACGTAACCCTGCGCGCACCCGCGCCATCAACTCCTTGATAGAATAAGGCTTCACCACATAATCATCCGCACCAATATCAAGCCCACGAATTTTGTCGTCTTCTTCACCGCGCGCTGTCAGCATAATCACGGGAATTTTCTTGGTGGCCTTCTTTCGCTTCACTTGGCGGCACACTTCCAATCCAGACATTTGGGGCAGCATCCAATCCAGCAATATCAGATCAATGGATTGCTCCTTAAGGATCAACAGCCCCTCTTCGCCAGTCTCGGCTTTGTACACATCGTACCCCTCAACCCCGAGGTTATACGCAAGCAATTCCAACTGCGATGCTTCGTCTTCAACAACAAGGATTTTTGCTCCTGCATTCATTTTTACAAACTACCCGTCGCCATAGAATTGCCGCTACCAAGACCGTCAAGTTGCAACGTTCTGCCCGCCATCTTTCACTGCTTCCATCGAAACATGCGTCGAACTGTTTGAAACATGGGGCAGGTTAGAAATCAGTTCCCCCAAAACCGCGCGATACGCTTTAATATCCACCGTACGCACCTTCAAAAGGTAATCAAACGCCCCCGCAATCATATGGCATTCCTCAATCTCGCTCACATCTGAAACTGCCGCATTAAACGCCTGCAACGCCGCCTCCCGCGTATCGGAAAGGCGAACCTCCACAAATGCGATGTGATCCAACCCCAATTTTCCCAAATCCAAAATCGCCTGAAATCCGCGAATGAAGCCATCACTGCGCAACCGCTTTACCCGCAATTGGCACGGCGTTTTAGACAAGCCAACCGTGCTCGCCAATTCCGTCATCGACATCCGCCCATCACGATGCAGCGCGGCGAGAATCTTTCGGTCAATCGCATCCAATTGGCTATCAAACATCTATTCTTCACTTACTTCGTCTAATTTTTACACAAAAATAGGGCATTCTTACCTAAATTTCAACAATGAATGGGCAAACTAACTGAAAATTCAGTGATAAAAAGATTTCAAACACTCTTTTGCATCGAGGCAATCTCATGACTGATCTTCAATCTCTTCGCACTCAAATCCGCACCGCCCATCTTGCCGATGAACAAATCCTTCTTGCCGATCTGCAGAACAACTCTGCCATCACAAACGCGCTGAAATCCACCTCCACGGCCCGCGCCACAGAACTAGTCACTAAAATCCGTGCCGAAGGTAACTCTGGCATAATGGAGGTCTTCATGGCCGAATACGGCCTCTCCACTGACGAAGGTATCGCTCTCATGTGCCTCGCCGAAGCCCTGCTTCGCGTTCCAGATTCCGAAACCGTCGATGCCCTTATCGAAGACAAAATCGCCCCCTCCGATTGGGGCAGCCACCTTGGCAAATCCTCCTCCTCTCTCGTCAACGCCTCCACTTGGGCGTTAATGCTGACAGGCAAAGTCTTGCACGACGAAGAACCTGGCATCGCCGCTACCCTTAAATCCGCCATCCGTCGCCTTGGCGAACCTGTCATCCGCACCGCCGTATCGCGCGCAATGAAGGAACTCGGTGCCCAATTCGTCCTTGGTCAAACGATCAAAGAAGCTGTCTCTCGCGGCAAATCCAAAGCTCGGATAGGCTTCACATATTCCTACGACATGCTGGGCGAAGCAGCCCTCACCGCCAATGACGCCGAAAAATTCTACGACAGCTACGCAGACGCAATTAGACAACTGGCCAAACACTGCAAATCCGATGACATTCGTGAAAACCCAGGCATTTCTATCAAACTATCCGCCCTACATCCGCGATACGAACTTGGCCAATCCGAGCGCGTATTGCGCGAACTCGTCCTTTCGACAAAACGCCTCGCACGGATGGCCCGCAAAGCAAATATGGGCCTCAATATCGACGCCGAAGAAGCAGATCGCCTCGACCTGTCCCTCGACGTGATCGAAGCCGTCTTGCCCGACCCCGACCTTGCAGGGTGGGATGGTTTCGGCGTCGTCGTCCAAGCCTTTGGCAAACGCTGCAACGGCGTCATTGATTGGCTCCACGCGCTCGCCACCAAACTTGATCGCAAAATCATGGTTCGCTTGGTTAAGGGCGCCTATTGGGATACCGAAATCAAACGTGCACAGGTCGAAGGCACGCAAAATTTCCCTGTCTTCACCCGCAAAGCCGCCACCGATGTCGCCTACATCTGCAATGCGCAAAAACTGCTCTCCCTGACCGATCGCATCTACCCGCAATTCGCCACGCACAACGCCCACACTGTTGCCGCCATCTTAGAAATGGCCTCCGACAAATCCACATTTGAATTCCAACGTCTGCACGGCATGGGCGAAGCCCTACACGACATCGTCCTGCGTGACAGCCAAACCCGCTGCCGCATCTACGCCCCGGTCGGTGCACACCGCGATCTGCTCGCCTACCTCGTGCGTCGCTTGCTGGAAAACGGCGCGAACTCCAGTTTCGTTAATCGAATCATCGACGAAACCGTTCCCCCATCCGAAGTAGCAGCCAACCCCTTTGAAACACTCGCAGGCGCGACCAATACCGCCGTTGCCCTGCCAAAAGACATCTTCGCCCCGCGCAAAAATTCGCTCGGCTGGGATTTACACCGCCATGCAGACATTGACGATATCGAAACCGCACGCGCCCCTTTTGCGCAAACCCAGTGGGCAGCAGGTCCGCTAACGGTTTCAAAACCAAAGGGCAAAGAAACCCAAACCGTCACGAGCGCCACCCGCCCTGATGATGTTGTTGGCACAGTCCAGCAAGCCACGCAAACAGATGCCCAAGACGCGATCAAAAACGCAAAAACCTGGGACGTGTCTGCGTCCACACGCGCCACCGCCCTGCGCAAAGCCGCCGACCTGTATGAACAAAACTTCGGCGAGCTGTTCGCCGTCCTCGGACGCGAAGCAGGCAAAACCCCAATGGACGCCATCGCTGAACTGCGCGAAGCCGTCGATTTCCTGCGCTTTTACGCGGACGAGGCAGAACGCCTCACCGATTACACCCCGCGCGGCATCTTCACCTGCATCTCACCGTGGAACTTCCCGCTCGCCATCTTCTCGGGCCAGCTTTCCGCCGCCCTCGCAGCAGGCAACGCCGTGCTCGCCAAACCCGCAGAACCCACATCCATTACCGCCTACATCGCGGTGAAACTCCTTCATGAAGCAGGCGTTCCAAAATCTGCTCTGCAACTCCTCCCTGGTGCTGGGCGCGTCATCGGCACGGCTCTTACCTCCAGCGACAAAATCAACGGCACCTGTTTCACAGGCTCGACCGCCACCGCCCAAACCATAAATCGCGCCCTTGCGCAGCACGCAGCCCCTGACGCACCACTGATCGCTGAAACAGGTGGACTCAACGCCATGATCGTGGACAGCACCGCCCTGCCAGAACAAGCTGTGCGCGATATAATCGCGTCAGGGTTTCAATCCGCAGGTCAACGCTGCTCTGCCCTGCGCGTGCTTTACATCCAAGAAGACGTCGCCGACACCTTCATCGAAATGCTGTTTGGCGCGATGGACGAACTCACCCTTGGCGATCCGTGGGGCTTTACCACCGACGTCGGCCCCGTCATAAACGAGGCCGCCGCCAACGGCATCCGCGCCCACATACAAACCGCCCGAACCGAGGGTCGTTTGATGAAAGAACTACCAACCCCCAACACCGGCACCTTCGTCCCCCCAACCGTTTTACGCATCAATGGCATCGCCGATCTGGACACCGAAATCTTCGGCCCCGTCATCCATATCGCCACCTTCAAATCCGAACAGCTTGATCAAATTGTTGACGATATCAACGCAAGCGGTTTTGGCCTCACGTTTGGCATGCACTCGCGCATCGATGACCGCGTCGACAGCGTCACCGCCCGCCTGAACGTGGGCAACATGTATATTAACCGCAACCAAATCGGCGCAATCGTCGGCAGCCAACCCTTTGGCGGCGAGGGTTTATCAGGCACAGGCCCCAAAGCAGGCGGCCCAAATTACGTAAAACGCTTCACCGCAACAGAAATACAGATCAACGACACACCAAACGGGTCAACTGCAGATATCACAGCCGTCCAAGACGCGCTGAACACCATGTCCGCCATCCGCCGCCCACGCATGTCCTCCGAACTGTTGCCCGGCCCAACAGGCGAGAGCAACCAACTCTCCAACTTCGGACGCGGCACAGTTCTCTGCCTTGGCCCAACCGCCGTGTCCGCCGCTGAACAAGCCCGTATTGCCCGCCAAAACGGTTGTGCCGCGCTGGAAATTGCACCCGATGTTATCAACGGTATCGACGGCACATTAGATCGCGCAACGCTCACAACTTTGGAAAACTTCAATGTGGTTGCGCTTTGGTCGGATCCAACAGATCAAACAGCCGCCCGCCAATCCCTTGCCCGGCGCACAGGCGCACTCATCCCGCTTGTTTGTGGCGATGATCTGGCAGAACGTTGCAGCATGGAGCGCCACATCTGCGTGGACACTACGGCCGCAGGCGGCAACGCCCAACTCCTCGCCTCAGTCGAAGTTTAAGGCAACTTTGGTTCGCGCCCCAACAGTTCATCCAACTGTGCGCGAATCAACCTTTGGAGATGAAATGCCCGCTGGGATGCACGTCAAAAACAACCCGACACCCTTTGTTGCATTCATCCCAAACCGTGCGCTTAAATTCTATCGGCGCGACATTTCCCCAAGTATTCTGTGAACCAGCACCCTCGCACTCAAACTGTCGCCGCCACAACGCAACGGGATAGGTTTTATCCCCATCCTGCCCCATCGGAAAATCCATCACCATATCTGTCAGCCCGTGCACATGGCGCACCTCGCGCAGCGCACCCGAACATTCCGTTGATTGGCGCAGTGTTCCAGACACCGCCAAAACGGCCCGCACATCCAATTCCGTTTCACAAGCAAACCGCCATGCCATCGCAGATCCGTAAGAATACCCCGACACAAATACATTGCCCCAATCAATTGGATACCGCTTGGCCGCATCTGTCAAAACTCGCTCGCCAAAGGCCACATCATCCGTATCGCTGCGCCAGAAATACCACGTATTTCCTGCTCCATTTGACGCAAGCAACAACACCCCGCGCCGCCGCGTCGCGCCAGAAATTCGTGTGTGTTTCACGATCAACGTCCCTTGCCGCCCCCAACCATGAAAATGCAGCATCACAGGTAGCGGCGTCACACCGTCCCACTCATAAGGCGCTTTCACATGGTACGACCTACCATCCGCCATCACACAAGGCACATCACCGTGGCACACTTCCTGCGCCACTGTTGCGCTCACCCAAACCATCATTATAACTGAAATAAAAATCCGCATTCAGGCACCCTAACTCCAAAAAAACGAGGCTGTCATATAACAGCCCCGTTATCTTCAATGTTCCTAAAATACCTGCGCCGCAGGCAACCCTAACCAGCGCGTTGAACCATCCCAAACAAATCGCGTGGATCATCGGGATCAGCTAACATATCCAGATCCTGATAAAATCCAGTTCCTTTTAACCGATCACGCACATAGCGCAGCGCACTGAAATCCTCGATGGCAAAGCCAACGCCATCAAACAATGTAATTTGGCTCTCACTTGTGCGCCCTTTCGCTTTTCCAGTGATCACTTCCCACATCTCTGTCACTGCGAAATCATCGGGCATCTGCTGGATTTCCCCTTCGATCCGCGTTTGCAGCGGGTATTCCACAAACACCTCGGATCGCGCCAAAATGTCCGCGTGCAATTCCGTCTTGCCAGGGCAATCGCCACCAATTGCATTGATATGCACACCGCTGCCAACCATGTTATCCGTCAGGATCGTTGCGCTTTGTTTATCTGCCGTACAGGTCGTGATAATTTGGGCGCCTTCAATGGCTTCTTCGGGCGATTTACACGCCACCAGTTCCATCCCAAATCCCTCCAGATTACGCATCGCCTTGGCGGTTGCGGCAGGATCGATGTCATACATCCGCAGCGTATCCACACCCACAATCGCCTTCATCGCAAAGGCCTGAAACTCCGATTGTGCGCCATTGCCGATCATTGCAATTGTTTTTGCGCCCTTGGGTGCAAGGTATTTCGCCACCATCGCGCTGGTCGCGGCCGTGCGCAGCGCCGTCAGGATCGTCATCTCGGACAGGAGGATCGGATACCCGTTCCCAACATCCGCCAACAACCCGAATGCTGTGACAGTCTGCAAACCCTCTTTCATGTTCTTTGGATGCCCGTTCACGTATTTAAACCCGTAAACTTCACCGTCCGATGTTGGCATCAACTCAATCACGCCCTCCGCCGAATGGCTCGCCACGCGCGGCGTTTTATCGAACATTTCCCACCGACGAAAATCCTCTTCGATATAATCCGCAATTTCTTTCAACATGGTTTCCAACCCGATAAAATGGATCAGCTTCATCATTTTATCAACACTTACAAACGGCACCATAGCCAGTTTTGATGGGTTCAAATTCGTCATATTTCTCCTCAATGTACCGCTGGGCCAGTTTCGCGCCCACTAAAACTTTCCGTGGCGCGGTCAAACACACGCCGCCCCATCAGGCTTGCAACCAGATCAACCATCAGGCTGGCGGTTTTGCCGCGTTCATCCAAAATCGGGTTCAATTCGACCAGATCAAGCGAGCTGACCAATCCGCTGTCACACAGCATTTCCATCACCAAATGTGCCTCGCGGAAGGTCGAGCCACCGGGAACGGTCGTGCCGACGGCTGGCGCAATCGACGGATCCAGAAAATCCACGTCCAGACTGACGTGCAGCAAACCATCACGCTGTGCGACTTGTTCCAAAAATTCGCGCAACAACGGCGCAATACCGTTTTCATCAATCGCCCGCATGTCGTGCAAATTAAAATCATGGCGCATCAATTCTGCCCGTTCTGCTGGATCAACAGACCGCAACCCAATCATGCAAACCCGTTTGGGCGGAACAGGGACCACCAACTCAGGGAACCCGTCAAATCCATCACGTCCACATACATACCCAACAGGCGTGCCGTGCAGATTTCCCGACGCAGTTGTCAGCGGTGAATGGTAATCACTATGGGCATCCAACCACAAAACATACAATGGCCGCGCCTGTTCATTGGCATAGGCCGCAACACCCGAAACGGTACCCAGAGAAATGCTATGATCACCCCCCATAAAGATCGGAAAACCTTGCGCCATTGCATCCTTGGCGGCAGTGAACAGCGACTTGGTCCAAGCAATCGTTTCGCCCAACTTAAACACATATTTGTTTGCACTTGATGCAGGCTCCAAATCACCCATCGCTACATTGCCATGGTCTTCCACCGCAAAACCCAATTCCTGTAACGTGTCACCCAATCCCGCAACACGGTAGGCATCTGGGCCCATTAAACATCCTTGTCGCCGCTTTCCCGTGTCCACAGGTGCGCCGATTAACAGACAGGTTTTCTGATCCATTGTCTGATCCCTTCAATAATTTCACGACTGTCCCGCTCATCTAACACTGAGGTTAGGACTGCAGACATCTGGTTGGTTTGTGCCACCTTCGTTCAAAGGCAGCGATTAGAAAACAAGGCTTCAGCAACTGCACGCAGTCCGTGTCATCTCGTTATCACATCAGTTCGAAGGCCATCCCTCGGCGGGAACCAAACGGGCGCGAATTCAACGCCACATTATTCCTCCCCCCTCTATATCCGTTTAAACGCATCTGTAAACTCGTTTGCATCCCGAACCCTTGCGTTTCACACCATATTTTTTCCTTGTCACAGCGTTATTTTTTGCGCACGATACGAATATTGCATTCGTATGCAAAAAACCGAATCGTCCTAAACCCTCGCGCAGCTTGGGTTGCAGAACATCAAATCGGTTTCTTACGATTGTTAAACGGATTCGCATTCGCAAACCCAAGGGAGAAAAACATGGGAATTATGAAAAACTTGATGGCGGCAACAGCCTTTACAGCCATCTCCGCATCGGCCGCTTTGGCCTGTGATATCTCGGCCCGCGTAAACATCGTCGGCAACGAGTTTCCAGCCATTCAAACTGTTGGCGCAGGCGCACAAGAATGTTCTGGCGGCGAGGTGAAAACAAACCTCACAGCAGACCATCAGAAAATTAACCTCGCAGGTATGCAGGGCACCCCAGCAGAATACACATCTGCAATCGTTGCTAACTCTTCCATCGTTAACTTGATGAACGAAGACGTGATCCGTCCGCTGGACGATCTGGTAGCGAAATACGGCCAAGGCCTGAAGAAAAACCAGTTGATCACAATCAACGGTAAAATCATGGCCGTTGCCTTCATGGCAAACGCACAGCACCTTGTTTACCGCGCTGACGTTCTTGAAAAAATTGGCATGGAAGCTCCAAAAACTTACGAAGACATGTTGGCCGCTGCCGCGAAAATTCGCGAAATGGGCATCATGAAAAACCCAGTGGGCGGCGCCTACAAAGCGGGTTGGAACTTGGCTCAAGAATTTAACAACATGTACATCGGTACAGGCGGCCAATTCTTCAAAGACGGTTCTGCAGAAGCATCCATCAACAATGAGCAAGGCGTTGCAGCCCTGAACATGATGAAAGCACTGTCCGAATACATGAACCCTGATTTCCTGACACACGATTCAAACGCAACCAACGCAGAATATCGCGCTGGCAACGTAGCAATGATGAACATGTGGGGATCGCGCGCGGCAACCTTGGTTGAAGCAGAAGGCGTTGCACAAGAAGTTGTGGACGGCATGGCAATCGCTGGCCCAATGACAGTTGGCGGTGGTTCAACACCAGCGACGACATTGTGGTGGGATGGCTGGACTGTGGCCAAAAACATCTCTGACGAAGAAGCAGAAGCAACCTTTATTGCTTTGACACACGCTATTCGCCCAGAAATGCTGAACGACACAACATCCTCCGAGGCTGTTTGGTTGATCGAAGGCTACAAACCAACTGAAGCAGCAACTGGCGTTTTCGCAGCAGCACAAGCTGGCTCCGTTCCTTACCCAATGCTGCCATACCAAGGTCTGTTGCACACAGCACTTGGCGCAGAACTTTCTGACTTTATGCAAGGCAAAGAAAGTGCTGAACAAGCACTGGCCGACGCAGAAGCTGCCTACACTGCAGCAGCCAAAGAAAGCGGCTTTCTCGAGTAAGCCCACAAAACTAGCAGAGAGGGGATCACCCCTCTCTGACTCCCAAACCTGTAGCCGAGGAAATCATGCGCCACTCAACTTTCTTTTGGTTTTTCCTGCCTACTGGCCTTGCAATGCTCTTGTTCATTGCCTTCCCCATTATTTCGGTTGTGACCCAATCTGTTTACACCCCGCATGGTGCCGTGTTCATCGAATCCGAAAACTGCGGCCCCTTTGGGTGCACCACAGAAACAACAATTGACCAAGACGCGACCGCCGCCTTGCGCGATGCGGAACCTCTGGGTCAATTCGTCGGCCTTCAAATCTATCTAGATCGCGGCCATCTCGCGACATCCGAAGTTGCCGCCACTTGGCGGGGCAGCGACAGCATGGGTAGCTTTGTTCAAAGCCTTGGCAATCTCCCATTTTACCGCGCTATGACCTTCACCCTGACCTATACGTTCTCTGTTACCCCTCTTTTAATCATCCTTGGCTTTGCCATCGCCGTTGCGGTGAATTCTCTTCATCAACGGCTCAAAGGTCTTGTGATTTTCTTCTCACTCTTGCCCATGATCGTTACACCGCTGATCGGTTCCCTCATCATGTTTTGGATGATCGACAGCCGCGGTGTCCTCGGCAACTTCCTTCAATGGATGGCAAACGATCCCGACCTATCGCTCAAAGCCTCTACCAGCCTGACGTGGATCATGCTGATCGTCTACGGCATCTGGCACTCAGCGCCCTTTGCGTTTGTGGTGTTCTATGCGGGCCTTCAAACGTTGCCACAAGACACGCTCGAAAGCTCACGCATTGACGGGGCCAGCCGCTGGCAACAAATTCGCTATGTGGTCATCCCGCACATCATGCCTCTTGTTACCTTTGTGGCGCTCATTCAGATCATGGATAACTTCCGCGTTTTGGAACCGATCATCGGATTTAACGCCGAAGCTCACGCCAGATCATTGTCGTGGATCATCTTGAATGATCTAAATGGCGAAACACAGCTGCTGTCCTCTGCGGCAACCACCTCTGTGCTAACCATCCTTGGTGTTTCCATCCTTCTTTCGCCCGTGCTGGTCCGCACATGGCGCGACTTCAATTCAAAGGCGTAAATCATGGCTTCTAAATTGAACAAAAAACCGCTCGCGCTTAGCCTCTTTTCCACGGGCTTCATCATCATCTGGCTCATCCTCGCCGCCTTCCCGTTCATCTGGACATTATGGGGCAGCTTTAAAGTAGAACTCGATTTCTTCTCAAAAGCGGATTGGACAAACGCCCTTACCGGTGCGCGCACCACTGCCGAATATGGCTCCCCTTTCACTGGCACAGGTTATCACGGCGCTTGGGTACAAGAGGAATTTTGGCGCTCCGTCATCAACACATTCATCGTGTGTTTCTTTACCGTAACCATCTCGCTCACGCTTGGCACACTCGGGGGATACGCGCTCTCACGCTCGGGTTTCAAATACGTGTTCTGGCTGTTAATCGCCGCGCTGATCTTCCGCGCCATGCCCCCCATTACGCTGGTCTCTGGGTATCTGTTGCAGTTCTTTAACTGGAACGTCTGGGGCATCCTGCCGACCACTATCATCGTGCTTGTGGCCATTAACCAACCCTTCACCTTGTGGATGCTGCACTCTTTCTTTCAGAAAATCCCCAAAGAGCTGGACGAAAGCGCGATCGTCGATGGCTGCACCCGCTTCCAGGCTTTCCGCTACGTGATCATTCCAGTGATGTGGCCAGGTGTGATCACCACAGGCTTGTTTTCATTCTTGCTGGCCTATAACGACTTCGCGGTCACAACATTATTACTGTCCGAGGAAAACCGCACAATGGTTCCTGCGATCGCAGGCTTCATGGGCACCACTCAAACCGAAGGCAACGTCATGTTCGCCGTCGCCGCCGTTGTGTCCGCCACCGCACCGTTGTTTGTACTGGTGATGTTCTTCCAACGCCAAATCGTTTCAGGCCTCACTGCGGGCGCGGTCAAAGGGTAATAGAATGAGCAACTTTCAATCTGAAAAGGCGCTGGTTCGCGCCTACTACGCCGCGCTTGATGCAAAAGATACAAATCTAAATGCGGTCATGGCCAATTACATCGCTGATGATTACCTCTGGCGCGGGTTTCACCCCTTTCACGAACAAACATCTGGTGCAGACGTTGCCGCCAAATTCTGGCAACCACTTCGCACGTCACTCACCCACATGCAACGCCGCCAAGATATCTTTATGGCTGGCACAAATACTCTCGAAAACGGCGGCACTTGGGTTGTCAGCATGGGCCATTTGATGGGCCTGTTCGATCAGGATTGGCTCGGCATTCGCCCCACTGGCAAAATGACTTTCCTGCGCTACTGCGAATTCAATCGCGTGCTAAATGGCAAGATCGTTGAGACGGCCATGTTCTTTGATATCCCTCACCTGATGATCCAAGCGGGCCAAAATCCGTTCCCACCCCAAACTAGCGCACACAACATTCAATGCGGCCCACAATCCCACACTGGCCTGATGTTCGACGCCCAGGACCCAGCCGAGGGCGCTAAAACAATGGCCGCCATCGATTTCATGGTCAACGATATCAAAACTTGGTCAGGTGGTCGCGAAGAACCCCTCGTCGATGAACTGCGCCGCTCTTGGAACGAAGACATGATCTGGTGGGGGCCCGCTGGCATCGGTGCGACCTACACAATTGAACGCTACGCCAAACAACACGCAGGCCCATTTCGCGCAGGCTTCAAAGACCGCGTTTTTAACGGCCACATCTGCTGCATGACAGAGGGTGATTTCGGCGGCTTCTTTGGATGGCCTAACCTAACCCTAGAACCCACAGGCGGCTTTATGGGCATGCCTGCCACTGGCAAACCCGCCGACATGCGCGTGATCGATATTTATCGTCGCGATGGAAACAAGTTGACCGAAAACTGGATATTCATCGACCTTCTGCACTTCTGGAATCAACAAGGCCTCGATATTTTGGGTCGCCTCCCGACACTGCAGGATTAATACGAATGCAAGGGGGCGCTGCCCCCTTTGAACCCCCGAGATATTTTAACTCAAAAGAAACTATTTCAAGTTTTACTCAAACACGCGGTACAGGCTGAGAAGCCGATGACCGTCGACGAAGAAGCCGCTCTGCGCATCCTTCTTGGTGCAAACTTTGCTTCGATGCCAGAGCGCACTTCGTTTCTTTGAAGCAAAAATATCTGCAGTGAATTGGCCAAGGGGGCGGCGAGCCCCTAGTCCCAAAAGATGCATCGCATTTTCACTTGCACGAAAATCCTCATTACAGCATTACAAACTGACTGTGACAAAGGCCCAATCGTGATCCAAAACGCCAAACTGCCCCTATGGCTCGCATTCGGCTCCGCGCTTTTGTGGGGCCTGTGGTGGATGCCGGTCCGCGCCTTAGAAGGCGTTGGATTCTTCAGCACATGGGCAGGCACCGCCATGTTTTTGGGCGCCCTCCCTATTCTGTTAATCCTCTTTTTCACTGGCAAACGCGACACGCCTGTCGATACCCGCGCATTGCTCAGTGGCGCGCTCGTTGGCAGTGCGATGATGCTGTATTCAATCGCCATTACCGAAACCACAGTCGTGCGCTCCGTCTTGCTGTTCTACCTTGCGCCAGCATGGGCCATCGCGATCGAATGCATGTTCATGGGTCGTCGATTCCGCCCAATCAACGCCCTTGCATTCTTGTTCGCAGGCATCGGCGTTGTGTTCATTTTTCGGGGCGAAGTTACGCTTTCAGACTGGAATTCAGGGGACAGCATGGCGCTTACGTCTGGCATGTGTTGGGCCGTCGGCTCAACCCTCGTCTTCACTGGAAAAGACAATGGCGCACGCACTCTCAGCCTATTCGCCTGCATGGCCGCATTTGTTGTTGGCTTGCTAATGAGCGTGCTTTACGGCCACGCCCTACCCACCCCAAGCGACCCGATCTACGCCACACAACTCCTTGCTGTGTCAGGCGCGCTTTACATCACCCCTGTCCTGATCGCCACGCTTTGGTCCGCGCGTCGCGTCAATCCAACCACCCTCGCATTCCTGCTAACAGGCGAGATTATTTCAGGTCTAGCCACCAGCGCTTGGTTCCTGTCAGAGCCCTTCGGTTGGCCTGAATTGATCGGCGCGACCCTAGTCATGAGCGCAGCACTGGTCGAGGTATTTGCGCCAAAATCAAACAGCAACATTTAATTGACTGTTTTTATTAATTAATATTGACATCTCGTCGAAACCGTTCTCTTTTAGGTGTAGTCAGGTCCTGCGTCCATTTATTTGCAGTCCGAGCGATCCTCATCCGGCATCTCGAATTCGTGTGAATATTGCGTTGTTCAAAGCAATACTAAACCCACTAAAAAGGACCCCATGTTTCTTCGCTCGCTAACACTTGTCGCCCTCCTTATGTCACCGATCCAATCTCAGGCCGAAACGGATCAACCCACACTAATTGAATCTCTTAAATCAGGTGGGTGCGTGCTTTATATTCGCCACGCAAGAACCGAAAAAGACTACGCAGATCAACTTACTGCTGACCCGAAGAATTGCGCCACTCAGCGAGTACTTTCTGATCTTGGGTGGAAACAAGCAACGGCCATAGGTGCCGCAATTGCCGCCCACACATTCCTGTAGGCAGCGTCAAAACTTCCCAATATTCCCGCGCGTGGCAAACGGCTGACTTGGCGTTTGGTCAGTATGAAAAGACAGCAGCACTGAACTTTGAAAAGGCAGAAATCTATTCAGCCAAACAAACCCAGAAGATGCGCGAAAACACTCTGCCCTTGCTGATGAAACAACCAGAACCACACACGAACACAATTATTGTTGGGCACGATGATCCATTCGAAGCCGCCACAGGTATTTATTCCGAACCCCAAGGTGTGACTTATATTTTGAAACCGCTCGCGTCGGGTGAATTTGAAATACTCGGACATATCGCCCCGGACGCATGGCCATCAATCGACTAATCGGGGCACTTGTTAATTGTCCTCGAACGGATCCCATTCATCATCCAGCATTTGCGCTTCCAATTCTTCTTCTGGATCAGCTGTGATTTCTTCAAGTGATTTAATGTCGCGAATTTCCGACCCCGGAA
Source organism: Amylibacter sp. (assembly GCA_037625035.1). GTDB lineage: Bacteria > Pseudomonadota > Alphaproteobacteria > Rhodobacterales > Rhodobacteraceae > Amylibacter. The sequence continues at coordinate 3,524 of JASJIO010000155.1, read as the reverse complement.
ACCGCAACAATGCAGCAGCCACCAGCGGGTGCTGCATTGCACGCCCCGCCAGATCGTTGCGATGCGCAACTTTTTGTTCAGAAACCGTGTCGCCACCGCCCTCGGATACAACTGAAACGCCCCAGCGCACGCCTGTCCACAACTGCAAACGCTGCGCCAATCGTGCTGCCAAATCTGTCGGCGCGTCATTTGTCGGCTGAAATTCAATCCGTCCGGGTGAGTATGTCGCCAACCTCAGATGTTGTTCCACCTCAACCAGCAATTTCATATCACGCCGTGCACGGATCAAATCAATAACCTGATCAAACCGCACAAATCGCGCCAGCGCTTGTGCCTCATCGAATTGCCCCAATTGCACAGCACCACCGCCCGCGATCATCGCGACAGGGCCACCATTTGGGGCGCCACCAATTGTGCCGCCATGTTCAATTGTGCCGCCATCTGTTGGCATCGGCGGGCTTCCACCTCCACCCCCACTTGGCGGCATTGTTGGTGGATTGGCTTGCAGCTTACGCACCAATTCCTCCGGTGACGGCAGTTCCGAAACATGGGTTAATCGAATGATCGCCATCTCGGCCGCCATCATCGCGTTTGGTGCAATTGAAACTTCTTCCAATGCCTTTAGCAACATCTGCCACATCCGCGTCATTGCCCGCATAGGCAAAGCCTCGGCGGCGGCAATACCGCGTGTGCGTTCATCAGGGCCAACCGTCGGATCATCCGCCGCGTCTGGTGAAATCTTGATTACCGAAACCCAGTGCGTCAACTCGGCCAAATCGCGCAGCACCGCCATCGGGTCCGCACCTTCAGCGTATTGGCCAGACAATTCCTGCAACGCGCCAGCAGCATCGCCCTTCATGACCAGATCAAACAGATCGAGCACGCGACCCCTATCCGCCAATCCCAACATGGCCCGAACCTGATCAACCGCCGTTTCACCAACACCATGCGCAATCGCCTGATCCAGCAATGACATCGCATCCCGAACCGATCCTTCAGCCGCACGCGAAATCAACGCTAACGCATCCCCCGCAACCGTTGCACTTTCCAGCCCAGCGATCTTTTCCAGATGCGCGATCATCACTTCGGGCTCAATACGGCGCAGATCAAACCGTTGACAACGGCTCAAAACAGTCACAGGAATTTTTCGAATTTCCGTCGTCGCAAAGATGAATTTTACATGCTCTGGCGGTTCCTCCAGCGTTTTCAAAAGCGCGTTAAACGCCCCTGTCGACAACATGTGAACCTCATCAATTATGTAAATTTTGAACCGCGCCGACGCCGCACGGTAATGCACACTGTCGATAATCTCGCGGATATTTGCGACACCTGTGTTGGACGCCGCATCCATTTCCATCACGTCCACATTGCGACCATCCGCAATCGACGTACACATATCACAAACGCCGCAAGGTTCGGTTGTTGGCCCACCCTTGCCATCCGCGCCGATACAGTTCATGCCCTTGGCCACGATCCGCGCAGTCGTTGTTTTACCCGTGCCGCGAATCCCCGTCAGCACAAATGCATGAGCAATACGATCCGCCTCAAACGCATTTTTCAGCGTGCGCACCATCGCATCTTGGCCTATCAGATCTTCAAACGTGGCTGGGCGATACTTTCGCGCCAAAACCTGATAGCCTGTTTTTGCACCCGTGTTCGCTTCTTCCGCCATTATCCGCCCTGAACTGATAAGATTCGTGTCCCTTAGAGAACCCTAAAGCATCATGTCCAACTTCGCCATATACCCTGTCCCGCTTTCATGCGGAACACTCGCCATTTCCTCAATTCCAGGGCGCGGTGGGCAATTCGACGCCGACTTAATCACACTTCTGCAATGGAATCCCAACCTCGTCCTGACCATGACAACAGCGGCGGAACTGGCAAAAGTAAACGCCACAGATCTGCCAAACCGTCTGTCAGATACGGGCATTGATTGGCTCCACCTTCCAATTGAGGATTTCGGGGCACCTAACAGCGAAACGGCAAACCTCTGGCCCGGCGCGGCAAAACGCGCCCATGAAATCCTCGATCAAGGCGGCAAAGTCCTCGCCCATTGTTATGGCGGCCAAGGCCGATCAGGCATGGCTATCATGCGCCTCATGGTCGAGCGCGGCATCCCACCAGATGAGGCTCTGGCGCAAATTTGCGCCGTGCGCCCGCTTGCCGTAGAAACAGAGCCCCAACGCCTCTGGGCTTCGCGCTAACCCCGTTTCAATGTCCCTAAAATACCTGCATCTCTTGACTAATGCGATATCGCACCATATTTGGTACGATATCGCATTAAATGAAGATTCGCAAAATGACCACGCAGCCAAAACCCTCAAGACGCAAATTCCTCAAAATCCTCGGTGGCGGTACAATCCTCGCCGCCGTTGGCGCTACAACCTTCGGCCTCACCCGCACCCCAACAAAGGCCCTCGCTCCGTGGGGCATGGCAACCAGCTATACTGAACCGCGCCGTCGCGCCCTTGCGCACGCCCTTCTTGCGCCAAATCCGCACAACCTTCAGCCGTGGTTGATCGAGCTTGATGGCGATGACACCGTTATCATTCACCGCGATGAAACCCGTGAATTACCAATGACAGACCCGTTCCATCGCCAGATTTTCATCGGCATGGGTTGTTTTGTCGAACAAATGGTCATCGCCGCCAGCGCAGATGGCTATGCCATCGACATGACCCTTTTCCCCGACGGCGAAACAGGCCCCGTTGCCCGCGCCGTTTTCACCAAAGGTGCCACTTCAGACCCGCTTGCGGCGCAAATCCTGCATCGCCACTGCGACAAAGGCCTCTATTCTGGCGAACCCGTCGCCCCCGATGCCGTCACCGCGCTTGGCGATTACGCAAACGTTATAACCGACCCTGCCAAAACCACCCAAATTCGCACAATAGTCACGCAAGCCCTCGAAATCGAACTGCTCACGCCGCGCACGCTCAAAGAAAGTGTCGACGTCATGCGCATCGGCAAACGCGAAATCAACGCCAATCCGGATGGCCTCGAAATGCAAGGCGCGATCTTTGATTTGGGAAAAATGTCGGGCTACATCACTGACGAAATTCTGATGGACACAACCCATCCCACCTTTCAGGGCGTGATCGAACAGAACAACGCGAACTTCGCCTCGACACCCGCTTTTGTGTACCTCACCACAAAAACAAACACGCGGCTCGATCAAATTGAAACGGGGCGTTGTTGGCTGCGCATGCACCTCAAAATCACCGAACTTGGCCTTGGCCAGCAACCTGTCAGCCAAGCCATTCAAGAATACCCAGAAATGGCAGCGCTGTACAAAACCACACACCAATTGCTTGCGAGCGAGGGGCAAACCGTGCAAATGCTTGGGCGACTGGGGTATGGAACAAACGCCATCAAAACGCCGCGTTGGCCACTTGAAGCAAAGATTTTGAATGAAACCTGAAACGACCAAAGCAAAACTGACGCCTGAACAGGGCCAGCGTCTGTTTCAGTTTTTCTCCGAAGTCGGCATTATCCACCAGTTGTCCGCAAAACTGGTGGAAGCCCAC
>JASJIO010000154.1:0-17901 GCA_037625035.1 Amylibacter sp. | reverse complement strand
GCAGCATTTCAAGACGGTTGCGGCACTTCAGAAATTTTTCAGTTATCACAGTCAAATATACAATCACTTCAATCATGAAAGGCATCTCGAAACCCGACAGACTTACAAGCAAAAACGCAGTGCCGCTCTCACAGAGTGGTTTCAAATCTGCACTTCATAGATTTGTGTGATCGCGGTACTTTGATACGTGTTAGAATTTGTCTGACAACACCTCGCAGAAGGCATCACTTATGTGGCGGGCTGGAGCATTAGTTTGCAACGTTCGTCATCAGTTTTTGCGTTTTGTTCTGTTGGATACCATTGAAACAAGCTCCCGGTATAGGCACCGTTCTAAATGCTATCATCGTGGCGTTGGTGTTGGAGTATTTGCTGCCGTATTTGCCGGTTTTTGACAACATAATCCTAAAAGTTGGACAGGCCACCGCTGGCGTGTTGATCACTGGATTTGGCGGTGCGCTCTACCTCATCGCAAACTTGGGGCCTGGCCCAAGGGATGGATTAATGACGGGTTTGCAGAAACTTACAAACCTTCCAATCGCATGGGTGCGCAGTGGTTTGGAATTGATGGTTATTGCCGTGGGCTGGTCCTTAGGAGGGGCCGTTGGCTTTCGGACTGTTTTGTTTGCGGTGGGAATAGGCCCCACTATTGCTACGAGCATGTATGGCTTGAAAAATCGCCTTTGCAGGAGAAGACGTCAAAGACTGAAACCTCAACGCGGTGGCAATCGGCTTGACGCAAAAAATTGGCTGGCTACGTTCATTAGGCAAATTCGAAATTTAAATGGCAGAAGTTTTGGTCTGAAAATTTGTTGTCTCTGAACAAACGCATAGGTGGTATTCATAGTGTCAAAAGTCCCCAACAGTTCAAATAACAAAGCGACAATCAGCATCTTTGGCGATGTTGGCGCGTCAGACTTCGTGGGCTGGATTCTACGCCATGCCGCCAAACTTGGATTAGGGTCATTGTCCGTAGAACACTTTGATGAGCATCTCGAAGTACAGGCGGAAGGAGCATCCGAATTGCTAGAAGCCCTATCACTGGCCTGTAGCTTGGGACCCGCGAGCGTGTTGGTTGATCGGATTGAGTGCAACTTACAGGCGACAGATTAGTTTCTAATATTTTCAATGTGTTACCGTCTTTTGTCCAAAATTCAACCATAATTCCCACAATGAATCATTGAACGTTCGCTTCTGTTGCGCTTAGCTTCTAAGATATCGAATTCACTGGAGTTTTTTCTTGGACTGGGTTGCAATTGGACTAAGTCAGGACCTGCGAAAAGGCATGGCAATGCCGGGGCGCATCGACGATGTCGATCTAGCGGTTTGGCGCGCGGTATCTGGGCAGGTGCTTGTTTGGGGCGACCGTTGCCCGCATCGTGGAATGCGATTGTCGTATGGATTTGTGCGTGGCGAAACTCTGTCCTGCATCTACCACGGTTGGCAATATGGCAAGGATGGTGGCTGCTCGTTTATCCCAGCGCATCCCAAATTGACTCCACCCAAAACGATTTGTGCGACGACCTATGACTGCCAAGAAGGCGATGGCTTGATCTGGGTTGCGTTGAAAGATGTTAACACTTCGCCTCCGTCTTTGTCGGGAAACAATCCGGTTCGTTCAATCTCAATCGAAGCATCTGTGCAGAAAACAACTGCGCATTTTGATGAGGTGATTTCGAATGTTGGGCCGTCTGGCGCGACAACTTTGGTGTTGCAGCCGACCAGTTCGGATCAATGTGTTGCACATGTTTTAACGAAAGGTGATCGCAAGGATGCGTCCCGCTGGATTGAAGCGCAACGCGCGAAAATCGAAGGGATGTCGCTATGACGCGGACCGAGGACAATCACTGGTATCCGGTGGCGATGTGCTCTGGCATTGATGCACCGCGCGAAACTTTGCTGTTGGGCCGTAAGATCAATTTGGGTGGTGTCGCCGGCGCATTTTGGGTGCGTGATGCTGAAGGGTGCGACCTTCCTGTGCAGGAAAAATACGGACATCTTTGGACCAGTCCGGGCAAACCCAATCGCGATCTGTTTTCCATCCCAGAAGCTGAACAAGACGGGCGGCGTTTGGTTGATTGTGGATTGGTGCGCGTGAAATGTTCACCTTTGCGGGCCGTCGAGAATTTTCTTGATATTGCCCATTTCCCGTTTGTGCATGCGGATATTCTAGGGGCGGAACCCCATACTGAGGTAACGCGGTATGACGTGAAAATCCAAGAAGACATGGACGAAATTTGGGCCACAAAAGTGAAGTTCTTCCAACCGCAAGCGGCCCAATCTGCTGAGGGTGGGATCATCACAGATTACATGTACCGTGTCGCGGCGCCGACCTGCGCGGTGTTGTATAAAACTTGCCCGCCAAAGCCCGGAGAATGGGATATTATTACGTTGTTTGTGCAGCCTTTGACCGAAGAATTATGTGACGTTTGGCCTTGGATGGCGCTTTATGATGATGATGCAAAGCAGGCCGATTTAGTGGGCTTCCAGCAAATGATTTTCATGCAAGATCGCTCGATTCTCGAAAACCAAATTCCGCGCAAACTGCCACTAGATCCCGGTATGGAAGCGCCGACGCAGGCTGATATGACCTCCGTCGCTTATCGTCGGTGGCTCAAGAAAATTGGCTATTCATACGGCGCGCAGGTGGTGGCAGCATGATCCTCTACGACTATGTTTTAAGCGCGAGTTGTTACAAAGTTCGCCTGTTGGCGTCACTGCTGGGCATCCCCCTCACGTTGGAAGCTGTGAACTTCCATCCTGAACGTGCGCATAAGTCGGCCAAAATGCTGGCGCTAAACCCTGAAGGGACGCTCCCAATTTTGGTGGATGGCGATGTTGTACTGACCCAAACCACAGAAATGTTATCTTATTTGGCAAGGGCTAAAGCACCTGAATGGATGGGGCGCGACGCTGGCCAGACTAACCACTGGCTGGAGTTTGCAGGGCAACTGAATGCAAGTTTGGGTATGGCTCGGCTTCACGATATTCTAGCGTTTAAAGCTGACATTGATCAGGTGCGCCGCGATGGCGTCACGCAATTGCGCCAGCTTGAAGAACGCCTTTGCGAACAGCGGTTTGATGGTTGTGGATTTCTAACAGGTGATGCGCCTTCGATTGCGGATATCGCTTGTTTTCCAAATACCGCTTTGGCGCCAGACGGTGGCGCGAGCCTTGATCCATATCCTTCAATCCGACTGTGGTTGCGCGATATCCGATCTTTGCCCGGGTTTATTGAAATGCCGGGAATTCACCGAATGCACGAATTGGCAACACCTGCTGAGCTGCAAGCATGACCGCGACGCTGTTGAAATCTTGCGAGGCGATTGTAACCTCGGCATCCGACCCTGTTCTTTTGCACCAAGATCTGTTGATTGAAGGGAATGCAATCAAAGCCATAGGGCCAGATTTGTCGCGCATAGCTCCAAATGATTGCAAAGTTATCGACGCGCGTGGCATGTTTATTTACCCTGGGCTGGTGAACACACATCACCATTTTTTCCAGTGTTTTGTGCGCAATCAGGCCGAACTTGATTGGACACGTTACTCAGTCATTGAATGGCTCGACCGGATTTACCCGATCTTTTCGCGCCTCACTGAGGATTGTTTTTACCACAGTTCCGTTGTCGCGATGGCCGAGCTGATCAAGCATGGCTGCACCACCGCCTTTGATCACCAATATTGCTTTCCACGTCATGCCGGTAGCCGGATCATTGACCGCCAATTCGAAGCGGCGGAAATGATGGGGATGCGCTTTCATGCGGGTCGCGGCGGCAACACGTTGCCCAAGTCCGAAGGCAGCACCATCCCCGATGAAATGCTGGAAACGACGGACGAGTTTATCAACGATTGTGAGCGTGCAATCGACGTGTACCATGATCCGGCACCGTTTTCGATGCGCCAAGTTGCTGTGGCACCGTGCCAACCTGTGAACTGCTACCGAGAGACGTTTGTTGAATCCGTGCGGTTGGCGCGCGACAAAGGCGTCATCCTGCACAGTCACGTTGGCGAGGGCGAAAGCCCAGTGATTGAACAAGTCCACGGAATGCGGACGGTCGATTATTGCGAAGAGATTGGTTTCGCCGGACCAGACACGTTTTACGCCCATTGTTGGGAGTTAACGCGCGCTGAACTGGCACAGATGGCGGCGTCGGGAACAGGCGCTTCGCATTGTCCTGAGCCAGTTTATCTGGTGGGCGCAGAAGTGACCAACATTCCGGCGATGGACGCCCTTGGCGTGCGGGTCGGCCTTGGTGTTGACGGGGCTGCGTCTAATGACAATTCAAACCTGATGCACTGCGTCCACTCGGCTTACATGTTGCAATGTCTGGCCGCCTCCAGACGTGTTGATCCCGTGCCAAAGCCCGCGCAGTTTCTGTCTTATGCCACCGAAGGCGGGGCGTCATTGTTGGGGCGTTCTGACATCGGCGAGCTGCGGCCCGGCATGGCGGCAGATTTGTTTGCCATCGATACGTGCAAGTTGGATTATGTTGGCACGCGTCACGATCCGATCAGCCTGATCGCAAAAGTCGGAATTGGCAGCGTTGTTGATCTGACCATGATCAATGGTCGGATCGTTTGGCAAAACGGAGCATTTCCACATCTGGACGAGGCTGCTCTTTTCCATGCAGCAGAAACCGCACTTCACACGATATTACCAAATCAAACCAAAGAGGGACTATGATGACACACTTTATGAAACGCCGGAACTTTCTGAAAACTTCGCTGGCTGCGACCACCGCAATTTCGCTGCCCATGCGCGCGATGGCAGGTGACGTGCTGAAAATGGGGGTGGTGTTGCCGTCCCCTGCGGCTGACGTCGGCTGGTCGCATACTTTGCTTGAAGGCGTGAAGACTGTGCAAGAAGCTTACGGTGACAAGCTAGAGGTCACGATCCTAGAGAATATCGCCGAAGGTCCGGATTCTGACCGTATCGCCAACGGCCTTGTTGCAGAAGGTAACAAAGTGCTGCTGCTGGGGTCCTTTGGATACCAAAATGGTGGCATCCAGATCGCTAAACGCAACAAAGACGTGTCGATCATTCACGCGTCGGGCTACCTGACGGAACCTAACTTTTCACCGTTCACTGCAAAATACTGGCAGGGCACGTATCTAATGGGCATGGCAGCTGCGTCGTTGTCCAAAACCAAAAAACTGGGCTGTGTTGGCGCGTTTGCTATTCCCGAGCTGATCACCTCGATCAACTCTTTCATGCTGGGCGCACGCGCTATTGATCCAGAGATTGAAATGGCCGTTGTTTGGGTGAACTCTTGGTTTGATCCGGCGTCCGAACAGGAAGCAGCGAAAGCGTTGATCGCTCAAGGTGTTGACGTCGTTTTTTCTAACGCCCAAGACACGCCGTCGGTCATTGCCGTTGCAGAAGAGGTGGGTGCGTATGCCTTTAACCTCAACTCTTCGATGGCGGCTTATGCGCCTACGAAATACCTTGGCGTGGTTGGCACGGATTGGGGCCCACACTTTAAACGTTTGGTTGATGGTCACCTTGCTGGCACGTTTGAGGGCAATAACTTCTGGCTTGGGATGGAAGATGATGTTGTCTACACCGCTGATTGGAACGCGGATATTCCCGCTGATATGGTTGCGCAGATCAAGGTTAAGCAAGCCGCGATCTTGGATGGTTCCTTTACCGTATTCCAAGGCCCATTGATGGATCAGGCAGGCGGCGAACGTTATGCCGATGGTGTTGCAATGACGGACGTCGAAATCCTCAGCATGGATTGGCATGTGGCCGGAGTGACGACACCTTTGCCTTCATGACACCTAAAACGCCTGCACTTTTGACCCTAGCGGGGGTGTCCAAGCGTTATGGGACAGTGCAAGCCAACAAAGGCATCGACCTGGAGGTACACTCCGGGTCGATCCACGCTGTGTTGGGCGAAAACGGGGCGGGTAAATCGACCCTGATGAAGATGATCTACGGAGTGGAGCAGCCGGACGAGGGCGCGATCCTTTGGAACGGTGCACCCGCGAAAATGTCACGGCCCTCGGACGCGCAGGCGTTGGGGATTGGCATGGTCTTTCAGCATTTTTCGCTGTTTGAAACGCTCAGCGTTGTGCAGAATGTTTCGCTGATGGTGGCGGGCAAGCAGGCGCAATTGGCCGCGAGGATTGTCAGCTTGGGGGAGCAGTTTGGCCTGACAGTCGATCCCGATGCCATGGTGCATCAATTGTCCGTCGGAGAACGCCAACGGGTTGAGATTATCCGGTGTCTTTTGCTGGAACCCAGGCTGCTTATTCTGGATGAACCGACCTCAGTCTTGCCGCCGCAAAGCGTGCGATTGTTGTTTGATACGCTGCGCAGCCTTCAAGCCAAAGGCATGGCGATCCTGTTTATCTCTCACAAACTGGATGAAATTTGTGAGCTGTGTGACGAGGCAACCGTGCTGCGTGGCGGCGAAGTGACGGGCAGAGTCGATCCGCGCGAACATGACGCGAGCGCCTTGGCGACCATGATGATCGGGCGAGAGATGCCCGAACTAGCGGTGAGCAAAGCGGTTGAGCCGGGTGATGTGCGACTGTCTTTACAGGGCTTGAACCACGCGGCCATAAGCCGATTTGGGACGACGTTACGCGACATAAATCTGGACGTCCGCAGCGGACAGATTGTTGGAATCGCAGGAATTTCTGGGAACGGCCAGCAGGAGCTTGTGGCCTCTATTTCTGGTGAATCGCTTTGCTCAAATACTGACATGGTGACGATCATGGGCAAAGCGGTGGGGCGCATTGGCCCTGCAAAACGGCGCGGGCTGGATTTTACCTTTGTTCCCGAAGAACGGCTGGGGCGTGGTGCTGTGCCCGAAATGTCATTGGCGGATAACAGTCTGCTAACGGCGCATCGCCAAGGCATGCTGCGCTATGGATTTATCCGTCGTAAAGCCGAGCAGGATTTCACCAAAACTTGCATCAAAGATTTTGACGTACGAACCCCCGGACCGGATACCGAAGCAGGTGCAATGTCGGGTGGCAATCTGCAAAAGTTCATTCTTGGACGCGAAATAATGCTTAATCCCAAGGTGATGCTGGTTTCGCAGCCCACTTGGGGCGTTGATATCGGTGCAGCAACTGCAATCCGCAGGCGTTTGTTGGATATGCGTGACAAAGGCGCGGCTATTTTGGTGATCTCCGAGGAGTTGGAAGAGCTGTTTGAGATCTGTGACGTGCTGCATGTTCTGCGCGAGGGTGAGCTGTCTGCGCCGCTGGATGCAGCTGCCACAACGGCACAGGAAATTGGGGCTTATATGATTGGGGCCGCGTCATGAAAATCCAATTTATTCGACGTGACAACGCGTCACGACTAGCCATGATCGGTGCGCCGGTGCTGGCGCTTATCCTTGCGTGTCTGGCCAGTTTGATCCTGTTCGCTTTGTTGGGAAAGTCAGCGGGAACAGCGCTTTATGCGCTTTTGTTAAAACCATTCCTCAGTTGGTACAGCTTTTCTGAAGTGCTGCTGAAAATGGCACCGCTGTTGTTGATCGCCCAAGGCTTGGCCATCGGGTTTCGTGCCAATGTGTTTAACATCGGGGCTGAGGGCCAATTTGTGATTGGTGCGGTTTGCGCGTCGGCTTTGCCGGTATTTTACTCCGACGGGGCGTTCCCTTTGATGCTGCCCGCGATGATCCTTGCGGGCGCGCTGGGCGGTATGTCCTACGCGTTGATTGCAGCAGGGTTGCGGACGCGTTTTGGGGCGTCTGAAATTCTAGTGACCTTGATGCTCAGCCTGATTGCTATTCAGGTTCTAAACTACCTTTTGCTTGGCCCTTGGAAAGACCCACGAGGCTTCAACTTCCCACAATCCGTGATGTTCCCTGACAACGCGTTGCTGCCGATTTTGTTTGAAGGCACGCGGACCAATATCTCACTGATCTTTGCTTTGATCGCGAGTTTCGTTGCACATCTTTTGATGCAAAACCATTTCCGTGGCTATCAGTTGCGCACATCTGGATTAGCCCCGCGCGCCGCACTTTATGCAGGTTTTAGCGCGCCGCGTATGATCTGGCTGAGCCTTGGTTTGGGTGGATTAGCTGCGGGTATCGCAGGCGCTAGCGAGGTCGCAGGACCGCTGGGGCAACTGCAACGCTCTGTCCCATCGGGATACGGCTATGCCGCGATCATCGTGGCTTACATGGGCGGTTTGCGCCCGCTTGGAATTGTGGTGTCCAGCTTCCTGATCTCGGTGGTTTACATCGGTGGGGACAGTGCAACGGTGACCGCTGGATTGCCCGTCGCAGCAGTGGAAGTTTTCCAAGGCTTCATGCTCACCTTTTATCTGCTCACATTCACTTTGATCCGTTATCGCGTTTCCTTTTTCAAGATGACAGCACCATGAGTATTTTAGCGTTTCTTCTGGCTGGAACACTGGCCGCTGCATTGCCTTTGCTGCTCGCGGCGCTGGGCGAATTGGTAGTTGAACGGACTGGACTGCTCAACCTGGGTCTTGAGGGCATGATGGCGCTGGGCGCTGCAATCGCGTTTATTTGTGTGTATGAAAGTGGATCGCATCCGCTAGGCTTTCTGGCCGCTGCCTGTACGGGTGCATTGCTTTCGATGGTTTATGCGGGTCTTGTTTTGGGCGTGAATGCAAATCAAGTTGCTACAGGGTTGGCGATTAGTGTGTTGGGTTTGGGGCTGTCGGCGTTGTTTGGCAAGTCTTACGAGAGCCTGACAATCAAAGGCTTGCCGAAGGTCGAATTGCCGTTTCTGTCCGATATTCCGATCATTGGACCAACGCTTTTGACGCAGGATATTGTCGTGTGGCTTGCCATACTCGGAACGATTGGCCTTTGGTATTTGCTGAACCGCACGAAGGTTGGGCTGATCATCACAGCGGTCGGCGAAAACAACGAGGCGGCGCGTGCCATTGGGTATCCAGTTGGCGCGATCCGTTGCGGTGCCGTTGCTTTTGGCGGCGCGATGTGTGGGCTTGCCGGGGCTTATGCCTCCACGGTTTATACGCCGCTTTGGGCTGATGGCATGATCGCAGGTCGCGGTTGGATCGCGCTGGCTTTGGTGGTGTTTGGGACTTGGCAAACGGGCCGAGTTGCCTTTGGTGCGGTGCTCTTTGGTTTACTGTCGCTTGGTGAATTGACTGCGCAAGCGGTGGGCGTGGGGTTGCCTTCGCAGGTGCTTTCCAGTCTGCCATATATCGCAACGATTTTGATGCTTGTCGTCATTGCAAAACGGGGGCAACCGGCTGGTTAGAAAGCTGAATTATTCTGCTATGAACGGCAGAAGGCTTTCTTTAAAGTGATTTAGAAAATCTTGCGCTAGCTTAGAAGCGCTGCCAGGCTTTGGCAGAATCAACGAAACGTGGTGACTTATTTGTGGTGCAAAGGCCCGGATGATTATTCCGTCGTCGCGGTATTGTTCTGCATCAAAGGCGCTGATGATGGCCGCGCCTTCACCCTCGCGAATGATCTTACAGGCGGTCGTGAATTGGCGCACTTTGATCCATGTTTTCAAGGCAACTCCGCAACTTGAAAAGGAACGCGACAAATGGCCATAAAACCTGCTGTCGCGGCGGGTGTGCGCACGGGAACAATTACAGCGGCACCTTTGCTGGCCAATGCGCGAACGGTTTCTAGGCCAAGGCCGCTGTATCCGCCTGTCACGATGGCGGTTTTGCCCGTTAGATCGAACCCGTCGAGGACTTCGGTTGCGGTGGATTTTGCGTGGAAGTCAGAACCTGTTGGGACTTGATCTGAAATGGCCGTTTGGGTGATCCTTTGGGATTAGCGTGGGAAAAGTTCGAGTTGGCGTGGGTCGGTTTTTTGGTGTTTGATTTGTTTGACGGCGAAATCCGCACCTGTTTTTTCTTCGGCGAGCAGGACGATTTCAGCACTGGCGCGTGCGTCCTCTTCCCCGTCGTGGTGACAAAACTCGAGTTCTAGGTGAACCTTTAACGAGGCGAGGCCAAAGCCGCCGTTGCCGCGCAGTTCTGGCCATCCTTTGCGGGCGATCTTTACGCTGTCGCGCCACCGCCAGTTTGGGATTTCAACGTCGTGCAGCAGGCAGGCGCGACGGATTGCGCCTTGGTCGAAATTGCTGTGTTGAAAGACGATGTTGTCATCAAGAAGTGGACGCAGGTGAGCAAGGATAGTTGTGAAATCGGGTGCGCCATTAACGGTGCTTTGGGTGATTTTATGGACAAAAGTTGCGGACCAATCGCTGGTGTCTGGATCAAGGTAGCTCATCCATGTGGTCATGGAGCCGTCGATCCGAACGCAGGCCACGCCGATTTGGCAGATACTGGAGGAATGGCGGTTCGCCGTTTCCACATCAAGCGCGAAGAAGCGAAACGGGCCGTCGGGAATGGGTTGAAGGGCATGTGCGTTTTTCATCTGCACCATTGCGCCACGACAGCGCGATGTTGTCCATGCCCTTTTTATGGGTGGTTGGCATTTGGGCGGTTTGGGTTATCCTTTGGGGGAACGAATTTATTGCACGAAAGAGAGTTTTATCATGTCAGCAGATCGGAAAGCAGCTGCGATTTCGGGCGCGTTGGTGGCGGACGCCGCCGCGTTGGGATTGCACTGGATTTATGACGCGAAACGGGTGGCCGATGTGGCGGATGCCCACGGCGGAGCGGCGTTTGTGCCTGTTGATCCTGCGCATCATGCGGGGGTTCCTGCCTATTTTGCGCATGCGCTGCGGTGCGATGGAATGCAAAGCCAGTACGGCGAGGTTTTGCGTTTGGCGATGCGTTCAGTGATTGAAAACGATGGGTTTGATGGGGTTGCATACTGCGCAGCCTTTGTTGCGCATTTCGGGGCTGGTGGCACGTATCAAGGCTACATTGATCGACCGACGCGCGGTGTTTTGGAAAATACGGCGGCTGAGCTGGATATAACGGGGATTGATGATGATCAATTGCCTGCGACCTCGACTTTGCCAGCGATTATCGCGCGATATTCTGGTGATGAACAAACCGCGATGGCAAAGGCGGCGCGCAAGGTTACGAACATCAACGATGTGGCTGAGGGCTACGGCGCAGTTTGTGAAGCTGTGTTGCGCCAAGTTGTTGAGGGCGGGGATTTGAAAACGGTGTTGAAGATGACGGCGCAGGAAGCCGAGGGCGAGATTGGTGAGGCGTTGCGTGCTGCGCTGGGGAGCGATGAAGCGGACAGTGTGGCCTACGGCGAAGTGACAGGACGGGCGAGTCATTTGCCAATGGCGATTCCGTTAGCGTTTCACATCATGTCGCGGGCCGATGATTACGCCGATGCGGTGGAGTTGAACATTCGTGCGGGCGGTGACAGCTGTGGGCGGGCCATTGTGATTGGCGCGATTATGGCGGCGGCCTGCGGTGTTCGTGATATCCCGCTAGCGTGGATTTTGAAGTTGGACCGAGGTGCAGAAGTTTGGGCCCAGTGCCGTTTGATCGCGCGTTAATCGGTTTTCGATTTGAAGATGTAAACGTCTTGTCGATTGCAGATGTAACGTTCCAGAATGATGAAATCGAGGGTTTCATGGCCTTTGACATTCATCCATTGACGCCCTGATCCTGACAGGTTTTGCGTGTCGTTTTGGACGGAAAAGCCGATGCTGCCGGTCCCAGCGGTGATGGTGTAATATCCTGTGCCGCGCCAGTGTTCGGCACGACCTTGGCCCGTTGTACTGCCGATTGATGTGGCGCGGTGGCGGTAATATTCTTGCTGGTCGAACCAAGTTTGGTGAACCGCGTATTTGCCCCAAAGAAATTGCTGTCCCCGTAGGTGTGTCGCGCTGATCGGGGCGCGCCTTTGGGTGAAAATTCTTACTGGGTTGTGAAATCCGGGAAGGGTTTGACCTTCCAGGCGAGGTACTCTTTGGAGGTTGTTGTTGCAACTGTCCAAACGCCGTCGATCAACATGATATGCGTGGTAAGTTTTTGCGTTCGCTCAGGGCTGTCTTTTTCCATGTCGGTATCGCTTACGCTGCGGCGCTGGGTGCTTTGATCGTGCAGATCTTTGATGGTTTCGATGGAAACGGGTTCGCGATTGTTGATTTCGGCGTAGGGGGTCAGTTCGCTGACGGACTGTGATGTGACGGTGTAATACCCATTGATATAGACAAAAATATTGCAGATCGGGGAGGTGACGAGGGTGTTTTCGATGCGCCCAATTTCATCACCTGTACGGTTCACGAACAGATAAAAGAACGAATAATCCGACGTGCCAATGAAGAAATATGCGACCTGTTCATCGGTCAGAAAATAGTAAAACGAAGGATCGCCGAGCGTGTTTAGGTGCACCACGTCGATTTGATCGTTGCTTTTGGTGTTTTGGAACGGGGTGAAGCTGGCCGCGTTGAAATTTTCAGGCGCGGGTGTTCTGCGCGGTTGAATGGTCGGAGAGACGCCCGAGAGCATAATCACGTAGCCAACATTGATCAGAAATGCGACAAGCAGGCCGATTTTGGAAAGGGTGTTCTTCTAAATATCTTGTCGCATTTGTGGGCCGTGGATCATTTCTTTTTGGCGCGAAATTCTTTGAGGCAAGCAACGCAATTTTTGCCAATTAGTGTGAAAACCTCGTCTGGGCCCAGTGATGCAAAATTTGATAATGCACGATCGTCGCGCAGTTCTGCAGTCTTGCCAGTAAGCGGATTTGCAGCTGCCAGTTCTAATCCTTTTGCGTGCAGATCCAGCTGTTGCGCGAGGTGTTCAAACCGCGTCCAGTCCTGCCAGATTTCTTTCTTTGCCTCGCTTGGTTGATCGAACGATCCTTCGTGGAAACGCTTTGTCATGGCCGCCCCTGTGTGATCTTGAATGGCGGGCGCGGCTTGTTTCAAGATTTCGGCGTTGGGCGTTTTGGATTGAGTTTGCGTAAGGATGGATTTCATCGCGGTACTCAGAACGCCCATGCCGTCCATGCGCTCTTTGATGATGCGTTTTGGCTTTGTCATGCGCCAATGCCGTTGTGGCAAGGCTGATAACGACAAAATAGTGAAAATACGGTTTAACATAGTGCGCCCTGATTTGCTGTGTTGCTGGCCACAATGTTTAGAAATCAAAAAGCGAAAAGCGATGAATGAACAAATGGCCGTAAATCTGCCGTAAAAGTAAGAAAAAACAAGAAAACACAGTTGAGCAGAGACTAAATATGCGTATCGCAATTATCGCCCTCGTTGGCGCATTCCACGTCACATCTGTAAGTGCCCAAGGGTTCGCTTGGTCGAAACTTGACAACAAAGTCGGAGTTTCGCGCCTGTTTAACAATGAGTTCATCGGTGACGGCCAAGACCGTTGGCGCACAGGATCCTATGAGGTTTTGGTGACGTTTGGTGAGCCAATTATTGATGGATTGCCAGTAGCCCGTTCGAATTGATGCAGTATCGACTGCGATCCGAAATTATCGCGCCTGATGATTTGGCTGTCGCGAACCCCTTTCCAGATCGCCCCTACGCGGGTGTAATTGGTCTGGGCGTGTTCACTCATTTTGAACGTGGTGACTATAACATTTCTTACGGCGGTGAATTGGTGTTTGTTGGGCCAAGCACTGGCTTGGATGATTTTCAGGATTGGGCGCACGATAAAATTGGCATCCAAGGGCCAACGGCCGCTGCGACGTAGTTGGGCAACAAGATTTATCCAACGGTTCAGGGCGAGATTTCGCGCGATGTGCGTTTTAACAACATGATGCTGCGCCCGTTTGCAGAAGCACAAATCGGTGTTGAAAGTTATGTGCGCGTTGGGTTCGACGCGATTTTTGGCAAAAACGTGTCCGAGAATTTTTTCGTGCGCGAACCGATCACCGGCCATTTGGTAACGAACGTGCGTCACAGCGATGATCGCAGTTATGGGTTCATGCTGGGCGGTGATGTGGCCTATGTCGGGGATAGTAAATTGTTGCCGCAAGATCGTGGGTACGAGGCGCGTAAATCCCGCCCCCGTGCCCGTGCGAGTTTCCTGTACGAGGGCGAAAACTCTGGTTTTTTCTATGGGGTGACGTGGTTGGGTAAAGAATTCGAAGGCCAAACAAACAGTCAAGTTACCGGATCGTTGAACGTAAAGTTTAATTTCTAGCGCCAGCGGGTTTGGCACGTGTTGACTCCCATCCTACAAGGCTTATAAGCCGCACATCCGCATCTGCGGACTATTGGTGTTGGTGGACCTTGCAAGAGGATCCCTGTCGGGCTTCGGCCAAAGGACAACGCCCTTCATAAATCGCCCTAACGGGCCACAGAAGGAGAACAGCCGTGACTAAACGTACAGCTGCCAAACACAAACTTGATCGCCGGATGGGTGAAAACATCTGGGGTCGTCCGAAATCCCCTGTAAATCGTCGTGATTACGGCCCTGGTGTTCACGGTCAACGCCGCAAGCAAAAGCTGTCCGACTTTGGTATCCAGCTGCGCGCTAAGCAAAAGCTTAAAGGCTACTACGGCGATCTGACAGAAAAACAGTTCCGTCGCATTTATGCCGAAGCTGTTCGTGTGAACGGCGACACAGGCGAAAACCTTATTGGTTTGCTGGAACGTCGTTTGGACGCGGTTGTGTACCGTGCGAAATTCGTACCAACAATTTTTGCTGCACGTCAATTCGTGAACCACGGCCACGTCACAGTGAACGGCAAGAAGGTAAACATCCCTTCCTACCGTGTGAAAGAAGGCGACGTGATCGAAGTTCGCGAAAGCTCCAAGCAAATGGCGCTGGTTATGGAAGCATTGTCCAGCTCAGAGCGCGACTTTGCAGAGTACCTGAGTGTCGACACTGGCAAGATGAAAGCCGAGTTCGTTCGTACACCTGGTTTGGGCGATGTGCCTTACCCAGTGATGATGGAACCGAACCTTGTGGTGGAATTCTATGCGAAGAACTAATCTTCGCCACTTATCGAATTTTGAAGGCCGTCCCAAGTGGGCGGCCTTTTTCGTTTGTGAGTGTTACCCGTCGCCGCAGATGTTTTGCAGGGCGATCCAATCCGCGTCGGTGATTTGTGGACGGTAGTTCTGTTTGACAGGATCACCAGCGATCAATCCTGCAGTTGCTTTGCCCTTGGTATCAAGGGCGTAGGCGTAAGGGGATGAGGTCAGGCGTGCGGTTTTGAAGAATTCTAACAGCGGTGCATCTTGGGGCCATGTCATAGAGCTGGTGAGCGTTTTGCGCGCATAAAACGCTAGTGCGTCATGCGATAAAGTGCCGTTTGCGATGAAGGTTAGCGTGCCGCGTGTGCCGATGGATTGAAACAGTCCAACCATCGGATCGTTTTCGCGCGCGAGTGCGCGTTCCATCAAAACAAAGCCTGCCGCGATCTCGGGGCCAGCGTTTTCCTCGAACAAGACGCGGTTCAGCAAAATGTTTCCGTTTGGAATGTGTGAGGAATACCGCGCGCCCATGTCCACCACGTGAATGTTGCCGCCATCTGGCAAAAGCCATGCTTCGAATTTGCGCAAGGCAGGCAAGCTGAGGGGATCACTACAAGGTTGCCCCGTTAGCCTGCTGGTTTGGGTTAAAATGTCTTCGCCGATCTGTTCTGCCTTTGCTTTTGGCACAACGCGGGTGGCGTAATCTGCTGAAATGGAGGGCAGCCAGAAGAACACGAGCACCAGAAATAGACACAGGATCGCGCCCGATAATATCCAACGCAGACGCCCCGGGTGGGGACCGATGGCGCGAATATTTTTGCGCACTTCTTGGATGGCTTCGATCATTTGTTTGTCGTCGATTTCGAGCGTTTCACCGCTGCTGTCATCAGGGCTGTAAATGGTTGGAAGTTTACCCGGATTGTGGGTGCGCACAGCCGCCAAAGACCAGTGGGACAAGGGTTTGCCATTGACATCGGACAGCACAAGGGATGCTGCGCCAAACGAGACGAACACCTCGCGTCGTTGCGCCACATCTGGCTCTTTCCAAAGCCCGAGGGACTCTAGTCTTTCGTATCTTTTGAGAGCTGTCACTGCACGCCTCTGCCGGCCTTTGGCCTGTTTTATCCAATCATCTTACACGGTATTTCAAAATCTGGGTAGTGCCTTTTGCGTGAAGTGATCGGTGCATTCATTTGCACTGCCTTAACCGCGACCTAACAACGCAATTGCATGGTTGGGACGACAGGCGTAGGCGTGGGGAAATTCGACACCCTAAAACCGCTGATTCTGGATCGCAGACCATGCGCATTGCTGATTATTTTCCGCCGCTTGATTGGCGCCACTGTGTGACGCGCCAGAGCATTGGCACGGACGCCTATGCTGGTTTGATCAACGCGGCGATCGTGTTGCCCCAAGGCGTAGCCTTCGCAACGATTGTGGGTTTGCCCCCTGAATTTGGGCTGTACACCGCGATGATTACCGCGATTGTGGCTGTGATTTTCGGGTCTTCGATGATTATGATTTCGGGCCCGACAACAGCGATTTCAGTTGTTTTATTCACCACGCTTTCAGATTTCGCAGCCCCTGGTTCCGCGAGGTATATCGAGCTGGCGCTGACGCTGACGATCATGGTGGGGCTGTTCCAAATGGCGGGCGGATTTGCGCGGCTTGGGGGGGCTGGTTTCGTTTGTGTCCCATTCCGTGATGACCGCGTTTACGATGGCCGCCGCGATCCTGATTGCCGTTAGCCAGTTGGCGGGGGCCAGTGGTGTGGTGGTTGAACGGGGCGGTAATATTGCCGAGCGGGTTGAGCGATTGTCGCTGCACATTACCGAGGCAAATCCCTATGCGCTGTTGATTTCTGGCGTGACACTCGGTGTTGCGATTGTGGTGCAAAAGTATGCGCCACGGTTGCCAGGATTTCTGATTGCGCTGTTCGTGGGGGCGGGTCTAGCGTGATATATTGATGCCGCTGGACACGGTGTAGCCAAATATGGTGCCATCGCTTGAAATTCCAAAGCCGTCGATCAATGATGTTGCCATGCTTGCGCCGGGTGCGGTGGCGTTTGCGGTTGTGGGTTTGCTGGAGGCGATTTCTATTGGTTGCGCCTTTGCTGTGCGCCGCAAAGAAGCGTTTGACAGCAACCAAGAAATGATCGGCCAAGGCATGTCCAACGTGGTTGGCGGGTTCTTTCATTGCTATGCGGGATCGGGTTCTTTCACCCGTTCTGGCGTGAATGCAACGGCGGGTGCGGTGACGCCGATGTCTGGTATTTTCGCCAGCCTTATCCTGCTTCTAATTCTGTATTTTGTGACCCCTTGGGTGGCCTATATTCCTAAGCCTGCGATGGCGGGATTGATCCTGTTTGTGGCGTGGCGGTTGATTGCTTTCAACGAATTGCGCCACATCATAACCAGCAGCCGACCAGAGACTGTGATCCTTGGTCTGACCCTGGCGGCGAGCCTGTTTATCGAGCTGGATTTTGCGATTTACGTTGGTGTAATCGCGTCGTTGTGCGTGTTTATCTACGAAAGCTCGCATCCTGAATTGCCTGTAACCGCGCCGATGTTGCAGCCAAATGGAACGAGAAAATTCCGCAATGTGGAGCGGGCAAATTTGACCGAATGCCCACAGTTTTTGACGTTTCGTTTGGATGGGCCGCTGTATTTTGGAAGCGTTGAAAACGTGGCGAAAGACTACAAAAAGATCAGCTCGCGCAACCTGCGCCAGAAGCATAAATTGTTGTACATGAAGGGCATCGGCAAGATTGATTTGGCTGGTGCGGATTTCTTGATCAATGCCGCGCGCGAAGCAAAAGCGGATGGCGGATCGTTCCGTATCGTGGCGTTGTTCCCACCGTTGGTTGCCAGTTTGCAACGCTTTCATGTGATCGACGAAATCGGTGAAGACCACCTGTTCCCAAGCAAATCTGAAGCAGTAGAAGCGGCGATGACTGATCTGGATCGGGGCATCTGTGAAGGTTGTTTGCGCGACGTGTTTTGGGAGTGCGATAACGTCATGCGGGCCGACGACAAGACCTGAAAAAGCGTTGCGTCTGGGTGTGTGTCAAGCGTGCGCCGCGTTAGGAATTAGACTGTTTA
>JASJIO010000153.1:0-8741 GCA_037625035.1 Amylibacter sp. | reverse complement strand
TTTTGGACCGCGACGACGATTGCGATTTTGGTGGTGTTTATCGAGTTGTGGGCGATTACGTGGATCCAGAACAGGTACATGGATACGCCGTGGCTGAGGGCGGGGTTTCAGGTGATTTTGGGCGGTGCGTTGGTGTTTTCGGCCGGGATTTTGATCGGGAATATGTAGCGTGGCCGGTGCGCAAGATTTTTGGTGTTGAGGATTGTCGCAGATGGCGTTAGCAGCTTAACTTTCGCGTTAGGATTGTGTTTTACTGTTCGTTGAGGTTTTCGATACCGGTTTCGGGAAAGATTTTAGATGAACGATATTTCAGAGCAGCGACCAACGACTTTGGGTGAAAAGCTGATCAGAGTGAAGGCAGTTGAGCCGCAACTCCCTGTTTTCAGGTTTTTCCGCAAAGCCCTAGCTGTATTGATAAATTTTTTGTTTTTGATGGCAATTGCTGCGTTTCCTTTGTGATGGTTGGCAACATCCCCTGACATGAGTGGGGCTATCATGCTGTATCTTTTGGGTGTGTTGATCGTGCTGTGGTTGCTTAGCTTTGCCGTGATGCAAATACCTAAATTCCCGATACGCGCGCTATTCGACCAGTTGCATCCGTTGCTCGCGTATGATCACCAAGGGTTTATGCGCGATCTGCGATTGGATCAAAAAACGGTGATTTTTGATGGCAGTAATATTTACCAGTTGGGACATGCTAACGGGGTTGATGCGCAGCCACTTGGGATGGTTGCAGAGCAGTTGCGAACTGAGGGGTAAAGCGTTGTGTGTTTCTTTGATGCGAATTTTTTTTACACGCTGAATGAGCACGGTGCGTTTGGGCGTGGGCAACAGCATGCATTGTTTTTGCTTGAGGAGATATTAGGACTAGCCGAGGATGAAATCTATGTCGTGCCGAGCGGGGATTAGGCGGATAAGTTTGTGTTGGACAGCCTGAAACATTTGCTGGTCTCTTTCGCTGTGACCAACGATCAGTTTCTCGATTATGCCAAGACATACGCCAAAGTGATGAAGGGCGATCAATGGCGCAAGGGGCTGACGATTTCAGGCAATGAGATCAAGTTGTTCAAACATAAGTTTCAGCGGCCTGTTTGGTTGAACTAAGCCGTTTTAGGACTGCTGTCGCAAGGCCCATGATGATGAGGGCGGAGCCGCCTGCGGTGGTGAGCCATTTCAGAACTTTTGGATTTTGCAGACGGGTACGCAATTTATCGGCAAGCAGGGCGTAGATCAGTGCGTTTGTGGCTGCAATGCCGACGAATGTCGTGATCAGGATCGAGAATTGCGGGATGAGGGCGGTGTCTGGCGTGATGAATTGGGGCACGAAGGCGATGAAAAAGGCGATGGATTTAGGGTTTAGGGCGGTAACTGTGGCGGCGTGCAGGGCGACTTTTCTGGGGGAAATCGTTTAGGTCGCAGAGAGATCGCCAAGGATTGCGGTGCCAGCGGAGCGCAGGAGTATTATGCCGAGGTAGACGAGGTAGGCCGCGCCGACCCATTTGAGGATGGTGAACAGGGTGGCGGAGGCAAGGACCAATGCACCAAGCCCCGCGAGCGATGCTGTCATGGCGATAAGGTCGCCTAGGGCTACGCCTGCGGCCATGGCCAGTGCGACGCGGCGGCTTTGGAAAATGGAATAGCTGAGGACCAGCAGGACTGTGGGGCCAGGGATTAGCACGAGGATCAGGGAGGCGGCAGCGAAGGCGAGCCAAGTTTCGAAGGCCATGCCGGGTTCCTTTGTTTTACGATCCACCAGAGCAGTAAAAGCAGCATCGGAAGCGTGAGTTCAATCCCCATGAGGAGCAGGAAAAGCGTGTGAGGCGTTCCTAGAAACAAAATGCTGGGGATGCGGGCCATGCCAGCAAGTAAGAAAAGGCTAGCAGCAATCGCTGGGGTGTTTGTTTTTGGCGTGCGTGCAGTGTTGATGGTGTAAACGCCGTAAGCGATCCAAAACGTGGCGTAAAAGGAAAATTCGGAGTCGACGCTGGGGTCTTGGAAGGCAGTGGGCATTGGCGTTGCGCCGATGAGGGGGGGCAAAAAGCGTGGCAAACGTGCGCCCCGTAGCATAGGCACCGAAGAATATAAAAGAGCCGCCGATAAGCACGGCGCTGATGCCAAGGGCGGCGAGCAGGAATTGGAGTGTGCGTTGCATACGCCGAGTATGACGGTGGCGGGATTGCACGTATAGGGGCGCAATGACGCAAGGGGACGTCGCGTTTCGTGTGGTATCACGAATAATGGCAGGGTAGCTTTGGTCTATTCTCAGGGCGGGGTGCGATTCCCCACCGGCGGTTATAGCCCGCGAGCATCAATAGATGCAGACATCGGTGAAATTCCGAGGCCGACGGTATAGTCCGGATGGAAGAGAATGGAGATAAGTTAGCCCCGATTGGGGTTCGCTTGTGTCTGAACGCTCTGGGTCTTGTCGTGTTGCAATACAAGAAGGATCAGAGCAATGACAAAACCCAACAAAATCGCTTTTATCAAAGCCCGCTGGCATGCGGAAACGGTGGATAAAGCGTATGATGGATTTATGGACGCAATGACTGGTGCAGAGGTGGTTGCCTTTGACGTGCCAGGTGCGTTTGAAATGCCGCTGCTGGCAAAAAAGCTGGCAGAAACAGGCGAATACGCAGCTGTTGTGGCGGCGGCGCTGGTTGTGGACGGTGGGATTTACCGTCACGATTTTGTGGCATCTGCCGTAGTCGACGGGTTGATGCGCGCGCAGATGGATACTGGAGTTCCTGTGTTTTCCGTCAGTTTGACGCCGCATCATTACCAAGAAACCCCAGATCACGACGCGTTTTACAAAGCGCATTTTGTGAAAAAAGGTGCCGAGGCCGCGGGTGCTGTGAAGATGGTTCTGGCGCTAGAGGCTTAGGGCGATCCGCCAAAATATGGCTAAATATCTCAGGGGAGTGCGAATTCACACATTTTAGTCGCCAATAATTTTTTAGAACATTGAAATACCCGCAGATTAGCGGGGTATATTTCTGGTTGAAGGTAATTTTTGTAAGGTTTGAATTGACGGTCGCGATGAAGAAGGACGTGCTATTGCTTGCGCCCTGACGGCTGACTGCGTCAGGGGCGATGTGCGGCATAGATTTCGTCGAAAGTATCTGGGATGAGCAAAATTTATATTTAACCAAAAAATAATTTTTAACAGTCCAAGGAAGACGATTTATGTTCCCAGGAGCCTGACTTTTAAACACCGTAACCCACGACGTGCTCGTTACGAGTGGCATGATATCCGTTCCGATCTTGGGACGGCCTGTCACTGTGTTAACCGAGATGATGCCAGCAGCAATTATGGGCGATTTTGTCATGTGAACGGGTGCAACAAGCGTGGGGCCAGCCCATCCTCCTATGGCTGGACCACCACCCGCATTCCTACCGCCGTTACCGATGCCACCTATTGCCAAAGGAAGTGCAAGTGTCTTGATTTTTGGCAAGCCTGCTGCGTTTTGGATAGGCGACTTCGTGGGGTGTGGCATTTTTCTAGGGGATCCAAAACTATTGGCGACGCGCAGTGTGATCATTGGCGGTTGAGCGGCACGCAGTTGGCAATTTCGGGCGGCTGGGGTCGATCAAACGGGCGCGTTCTTTGAGTTATTGCTAACGCGAGAGACCAATTCGAGTTTCGTCCTTGATCGTATCAAACATGCGGCGCATTGGGGATCACACCTTCGCACGACCCGCGCTACAGGCAATGACGGCGGCATCGACGTGGTAAAAGGTCTGTGCGAGGGCTTTGTCATCCACGCCCGTGAGGCTGACTTTGAATGTTTTTTCAGCGCCGTTCGTGCAGGCGACAATTACTGTTCCGTTGCGAAGTGTGCCTTTGAACGTTAGCGTGGCATCGACTTTTGGTGGATTGGCCATGTTATGCGCGGTTTCTAGGGCATCGGTGCGTCCCTCGGCGTTTTAATAGCCTTGTTTGGCAAGATCGACTTCGGCTTGGCGGAACGCTTGGACCATTGGTCTGTGATCGTAAAAGGTTGAGCCTTTAAACTTTTTACAGGCATGGGACAGCCAAAGATTAAAGAGGTGTCCGTCTCCCTTGAGTGCAATTGATAGTCCCCACATTGCGATGCTTCTATAAAATTTGTCTTCCAATAGTGAAAGCATATCCCAAAAATGTGCGTTTCCAAAATCAAATGTTGTTTGAAGGCGTGTGTTTGGGTGATTTACGGGCGTGCCGCGTTCATCGCCGGGATCAATTGTTCACGGATAACGCGTTGGGTGATCGGGCCAGCGGCGCGGAACAGGATGGTGCCGTTGCTGTCTAGTAAGAACGTTTCAGGCACACCGTAGACGCCCCATTCTAGGGATTGGCGTCCGTCGATTGCTGACACACCGATGTAGGGATTGCCGAGTTCTTGCAGGAAGCCAAGTGCGTTTTTATAGCTGTCTTTGTAGTTGAGGCCGATAACGGGCAGGCCGTTTTTTGCGAGTTCTTGCAGGTTTGGGTGTTCAATGCGGCAAGGGCCACACCAGCTGGCCCAGAAATTCACCAGTTTCATGTCGCCTGTGCGGATCATCGCCTCGGATACTGGGGTTAGATCGCCGAGGGGTTGTGCGACCAGTGGGGGGGCTTGTTTGCCGATCATCGCGCTCGGCAGGGTATTGGGATCAGCGCGGAATAGGCCGAAGGCGAACATCGCGGCGATTGACAAAAAAATGACGGGGGGCACGACGACCCACGGAGAAATGCGGTTCATGGCTCGGCCCGTTGTTCAGCGTCTTTTAGGGCTTTGCGGGCTTTGGCGGATTGGCGCAGGGAAACGGTGATCAGTGCAACCAGCAGCAGGATGGTGATGGCATAGGCGGACAGCACGTCTGTTGCGTATTTTCCAAGGTTGGGGATCATGCGGAGCCTCGTGCTGATAACGCGCGGGTGCGGCGCAGGCGGATGTGTGTGCGGGTGCGCAACAAAAGGAGTGTGATGAACAGGAGGATGAAGCCTGCGATGCAGATTAAGAGGGGGGTGTAGTAGCTGGCGTCAATCGGGCTGCGCTCGGTTACTGTAAGGGTCGCACTTTGGTGCAGGCCGTTGTTCCACAGGTTTACGGCGTAGCGCGACAGAAGGGCAAAGACGGAGCCGACCATGCACAGGATGGAGGTGAGGTCGGCGGCGGTGTCGTCGTCTTCAACTGCGGCCCAGAGTGCGTTGTAGCCGAGGTAGAAGACAAACAAGATCATGAAAGACGTGAGGCGTGGATCCCATGCCCAATATGTGCCCCACATGGGTTTGCCCCAGATTGCGCCTGTGAACAGGGCGATCAGTGTCATGGTAATGCCGATGGGGGCTGCGGCGCGGGCTGCGAG
The DNA here is from genome assembly GCA_037625035.1 of Amylibacter sp. GTDB lineage: Bacteria > Pseudomonadota > Alphaproteobacteria > Rhodobacterales > Rhodobacteraceae > Amylibacter. The sequence goes on along the minus strand of JASJIO010000153.1, from coordinate 3,413 downwards.
TGCCGAGATATGGTGGCGGCGTATCAGCCAGATCAGCGAGGCGATCAGCATCATGATCCAGATGTTAATGGCCATCATAGCTGCGGGTACATGGAGGAAGATGATCTTGACCGTGGAGCCTTGTTTGAAGTCATCCGCCGTAAAGAAGAAGCCCCAGATCAGGCCCGTAAGCAGGCAAGACGCTGCAAGGAGGGTCGCAAACGGCAAGACCCGGCCCGAAAGAGCCATGAATTTCACTGGATTTGCGTATTCCCATAAAGACATGCGAGTTATCTAGCGGGTTTTGGAAAGGTCGCCAATGGGCATTGGGTCACAGGGGGACGCACAGAGGGGCGCACAGGGGGCAGGGCAAAAAAAAAGTTGCTTGAGCTGTGTGCGTCGGCTCAAGTGTGTCGTATTGAAAAATATTTTTTTCAATTGATTTAGAGGTCGATATGGCTGTTCCCGATTTTATGAAACAAATTGTTTGGAGTGAACCAGCTATGGTAAAACAACTAGTTCTAAACGCACCTTTTAGCGCAAGTCCTGTTAACGGGGTAGTCGCTACCAAGGATATTCGGTTGAAAGACATCCCGAATAAACCCGGGCTGTATTTTTTCACAAGCAACGCGCAGCCATTTTCGGTTGCAAAAGCCTTGTATGCAGGCAAATTGGATGCTGTGAAAGCACATTTGCGCATATGTATTTCAAAATATGTGTGTCGGTTTAGAAAAAGCAATACGTCGATCAAGCGGCCGCACAAAGGGTGTGAATTGATGAACGAGCATTATCGGGGATCGCAAGCCCAAATGTATGTGCGGTGGGCTGTTGTTGTGGCGCGTGAAGTTGAGGGGTTTTACCACGAGGCATATGTCCCGCGTTTTAACTCGCAGTTTTAAACGCCTATTGAGGAATATGCGGAATATATTGATCCGTTTTATCTCGGTCTAACGGATAAGATGCCCGAAGGGGTAGAAGCCAGCTGATTAGTATTTGCCCATTTCCATACATTGGAGCTGCCTGGTTTTAGACAATCGTGCAAATAGAGCCGCGCAACGTTCAACGCAGATTTGCGCGCAGGGCCATGCTGGCGGCGAAGGGGACTAGCGCGATTGTCAGGAGGGTGAAACCTGTGAGGAGGGATAAAGTGGCTGTGGGATTATCGCCGTTGATGGCGCGGGTGACGGTTTGTGCGCCTAGGATAAGTGTCGGGATATAGAGTGGGAGGACAAGGAGGGAGAGCAGCAGCCCGCCGCGTTTGATGCCCACGGTAACCGCTGCGCCAAACATGCCGAGGAACGACAAGGAGACTGTGCCAATTGCGAGGGACGCGATGAGCCAGAGGTAGCCCGTGCTGGGGAGGCCGAGGAGATAGCCGAGTGGGGCGCTGGCGAGTGTGAGGGGGAGGCCTGTTGTGATCCAATGCGCGAATGCCTTTGTGGTTGCGAGGCCTGTGAGGGGGATCGGTGCGGTGGCGAGCGCGTCTAGGGTGCCGTCCTCTGCATCGAGCTGGAAGATGCGATCAAGCGAGAGGAGGCAGGAGAGGAGTGCGCCGATCCACAAGATGCCAGGAGCGATGGTGGCAAGGAGTGCGCGATCTGGGCCGACGCCGAAGGGGACGAACATAATGAGGATAAGAAAGAACGTGAGGGCGAGGCCAAAACCGCCACCTGAACGCAGGGTTAGGGTTATGTCGCGTTTGATGAGCGGGAGCATTAGAATGACCCCTCGAGGAAGGGATCGGAGTGTGCGGCCTCGGTGGGGGCGAATTGTGTGACGTCTAGGGTTTGCGCGGCAGGAAGTGGCAGGTCTAGGTGGGTTGAAATGACCGCGATGCCACCTGATGCACAGTGATCGATTAGGATTTGCGCAAATTGTGCGACGTGATCTGCGTCTAGCGCGGTTGTCGGTTCATCGAGCAGCCAGATTTTGCAGCCAGAAATGTGTAGACGCGCAAGGCCAAGGCGGCGTTTTTGCCCTGCGGACAGGGTTGCTGCGTCGCGCTGGGCCAAATCAGTTAGGTTAAAACGGGTCAGCGTGTTGGTTTGTGGCGTTTGATAAATGCCCTGCCAGAAGGCGATATTTTCAGCGACCGTTAACTGCGGTTTCACCGCGTCTAGGTGGGCGGTGTAGACGATTTCTTCGGGGTTCACGTTGATAGTGCCTGCGCTGGGTGGTGAAAGGCCTGCGAGCGTGCGCAGCAGTGTGGTTTTGCCCGACCCGTTGGGGCCACGCAGGATCAAACAATCGCTCGCGTTCAACGAAAAGCTGACGTTTTCTAAAACGGTGAGCGGGCCACGCTGGGCGGTTATGTTTTGGACAGTGAACATGGCGGCAGGCTTAGTGCATTTATTCGGGCTGGGGAAGGCAGCTTACAACAGGCCCCATTTGCGGAACAGTCAGACCAGCAGACCCGCGATTGCAACAAGGCCCACGCAGACGATCCAGAAGGCGTTGGCGTTTTCGACACCCGGAATACCGCTGACATTGATGCCAAGCAGTCCTGTGAGCAGGCCAAGGGGCAGGAAGATCGCGGCAACGGCGGAAAGGATGAACAGTTGACGGTTCATCACCTCGGCGCGTTTATCGAGGATTTGGTCGTGTACAACTTGGGCGCGGTCGCGGATCGCATCGAGTTCTTCGGCCAGAAGCGTGATGCGGTCAGATTCTTCGCGCAAGGAGGTGAGGTTTGTGGGGGAGAGCCACGAGAAATTTTCGATCAGCAGCGTGGTGAGCGCGTCGCGTTGGGGCAGCATGTAACGGCGCAGTGTGATCGCGCTACGGCGAATTTCGCCTAGCGCGGTGCGGTCGGGCAGGGTGCCGTCGGTTAAGATTGCCTCTTCTACTGCATCAAGTTCCTCGTTGAGTTCGGCGCGATCTGCGAGGTGGCGCGTCAAGTGGGCCCAAAACTCGCCTGTTGATTTGGCAAGGTTTGGGCCTGCGGCAGAGGTTATCATGTCCTCAATCGCCTTTAGAGGGCGCTGGGAGTAGCTGATAACACTGTTGTTTGTGACCCAAAGGCGGATCGAGATTATGTCTTTGGCGTGCGCCTTCATTCAAATTAACACCGCGTAAGATGATAACTGCGCGATCACCTTGGGGCGTGCAACGGGGGCGGGTTTCAGCGGCCGTGATCGCGGAATGAATGACAGAGGGCAGGGTGGTTGTGTTCATCCAAGCGCGGGTTCGGGGATCGGATTGCACCAAATGCACCCAATTAAAACCTATTTTTGTATCGTTTGACTGGCGCTGATTTCAAGCGGCGCTGCGGGACCAGTGCCATCAAAGTAAAATGCGCAGGAGGTATGTTTTTGTGGTGTTGTCTTGGGCATAACATGACGCCAAAGGCGCGTTCTGTCACCCGAAATGTGCCAGCACGCGAGGGGAAGTGGAACGTTTGCCGATTAGCCAGTGGAGGGGCGATTTCGTATGGC
>JASJIO010000152.1:0-9487 GCA_037625035.1 Amylibacter sp. | reverse complement strand
ACGATCAGATCACGATCAATTTCAGCTTCGGAGGCGATGTTAACGAAAAGTGCATTCATGCCTTCACGCACAGCGCGGGTCATTTCCTCCGCACCGTTCTGGTTCATCATCGAATAACTTACCCGGCTCATCAGGTCTTCACCAAAGCGAATTTGCGGGTTCATGATTCCAGAAGAGGCGACAACTTCACCAGTTTGCAGATCGCACAAATGGCCTGCAATCGTAGTGGACCCCAGATCAACCGCCAGACCGTAAATCGTTCCATCATAGAACCCAGGCCAAATGTGCATGATTCGAGGCGAAAACATATCGTCGCCAAGGTGAACGGCACAGGTGACTTTCCATTCACCTTTGCGCAAAATCGGTTGCATGGTTTGTAAAATGCGTAGGTCAGCCTCCAGATGTGGTAAATCCCACTGGTCACGCAGTGCATCAACCAGCCGCTCCAAATCACCTGATGGATCGTGCATATCGGGTTGCTGCACCTCGACATAGTAAAGTTTGGTCGACGGATCCATCGTGATGTCGCGCACTTCGGCACGTTTACGCACGACTTGTTTGTGTACTTGGCTTTCTGGGGGTACGTCGATCACGGCATTGCCTTGAATTTGCGCTTGGCACCCTAAACGACGACCATCAATCATGCTTCGCTTAGATTTATAGCGTTCCTCAACTGAATTCCATTCACTAAGCGCGTCTTTTTCAACGGTCACACCGTGTTTCGAAAACTCACCATACGCTGGTTGGATTTGGCATTTCGAACAAATCCCACGGCCACCGCAAACGCTATCGAGGTCGACCCCCAATTGACGGGCGGCAGTTAAGATTGGCGTTCCAACCGGGAAACTGCCACGTTTGCCAGAGGGTGTGAAAATCACCAATGGATCGTTAGAATCGTTCATGTCTGAAAGTCTCGCTCAGTGTCTTTTTGTCTGACAAAACAATAGGCGAGTGCGTGCGAATGGAAAGCAAAACTGCGTCACATTTGAGCGATTTGCGCCATTTATCAACGTTTTTAGGCTGAATTAATCAGCCGCCGCGTAACCACCATCTGCGTCATGTGTTTCTTCACCACTTAGGGCAGGGGTAAACACACAAACCAAACGTAAATCGCCTTTGGTAGCAGTCAAAATATGGCGTTCATGTTTGTCTAAAACGTAGACTGTGTCAGCGGAAAACAAGAAAATCTCGCCCGTTTCGACGTTTTCTACCGTGCCTTCGCCCGCGATACAGTAATTTGTTTCAATGTGGTTTTTGTATTCAAGATCAAGTGTTTGACCTTCCATCACAACAGTATCATGCAGGGAATACCCCAAATCATCACGGGCAAGCAAAAGGCGACGGCTTTCCCAACCATCGCCTGTTGCGTGATCTTGCGATCCGATTACATCTGTCAGTGATTTGACGATCATCGTTGATTATCCACGACGACGACGACCGCCACCCGCACGACGACCCCGCGCGCCTGCTTCGGCTTCGCCTTCTTTAAGCGCGACCTTGTTAAAGTTAATCCAAGTAGACCCGTTTGGATCGTTGTCTGTCAAAAAGTTAGCGGCACGAATGGCTTCCATTTCTCTGCCTGGGCGCGCTTTCGTGGAGCCAAGCCCCGTGATGCTCACAAACAATTCCATGTCGATATCATCAGGAACGATAATGCCAGCCGCCGCGAGTTCTGCCAATTTGGCATCAATTTTCTTTTGGTTAACGGGCAGGGCGACAGGGTTCATAATTGCCGACGTCATGCCCGCCGCCATTGCCATTGGCAAAAACGCATTGTTAATTCCGTGGCGATTAGGCAGGCCAAACGAAATGTTGGACGCGCCACAAGTCGTGTTCACACCCAATTCTTCGCGCAGGCGACGCACCAGCTTGAACACCTGCAAACCTGCGGTGGACATCGCACCAATTGGCATAACCAGCGGATCCACAACAATATCATAGGCAGGAATGCCGAAATCTGCGGCCCGTTTGACGATCTTTTTGGCAACGGCAAAACGCACGTCCGGGTCTTCGGAAATACCGGTGTCATCGTTGGAAATGGCAACCACTGGCACATTGTATTTTTTCACCAACGGCAAAACTAATTCCAACCGTTCCTCTTCGCCTGTAACCGAATTCAACAACGGGCGGCCCTCAGCGGCAGCCAAGCCGTTTTCCAGCGCACCAGGCACGGAACTGTCGATACACAACGGCACATCCACAACTGCTTGAACCCGTTCAACCAATTTTTTCATCAGAGTTGGCTCAACAAAATTGTTATCCGCATAACGTGGATCTTCGGCCATTTTGCTTGAAAACACTGCGCCTGAATTCACATCGAGCACATTCGCGCCCGCTAAAACCTGTGCAATTGCATCCGCTTCTACACGGGAAAAATCGCCACGTTCCAGTTCTTCGGACAGGATTTTGCGGCCCGTTGGATTGATCCGTTCGCCGATCACGCAGAACGGTTGGTCAAAACCGATGATCGCTGATTTTGTTTTAGATTCGACGACTGTGCGTGTCATATTTAAGCGCCTTATGATTGTTCTACTGGGATGGCTGCATTGCCACCGTTGTTGATCGCCCAAGTGGCGTTCGTTTTAATGCCACCGAGTGGGAAAAAATGCACCTGCACGATGTTAAAATCTGGATTTGCGGCTTTATGGGCGGCCAGTTCAGTGATAATTTGTGTAGGCTCGAACGGAAGCAACAGCTTGGTCACATCTTTCGCGCGTTTTTGCAGCACCTTCAAAGAAGGGCCAACACCACAGGCAATCGCAAATTTGATCATAGTTTGCAGCTTGGCAGGTCCAGCGATACCGATATGAACAGGGATATCAATGCCTTGGGCCTTCAGATCATCTGCCCATTCGATCACGGGTTTGCTGTCAAAACAGAATTGCGTAGCCAAAGCCATTTGCGCGTCGGTGCGTTTTGAAAACTCTTGCTTCCAGCTAAGCGCTTCATTCACGTTTTTGCGCCCACCATCAGGGTCGATATCTGTGTTCACTTCTGGATGGCCAGCAGTGTGCAGGTTTGTGAAACCAGCTTTGTCGAACAGATCTGTTTCCAACAACTGCATCGAGCTGTGGAAATCCCCGCGGGGGTTTTTTACGCCGCCTGCCAACAACAACGCTTGGTTCACGTTCGCTTCGCCTCGATAGCGTGCGATCCAATCGGCCAACGTGGCTTTGTCTTTGATAATGCGCGCAGGGAAATGGGGCATCACATCGAAGCCTTCGCCGCTTATCCGTTTGGCCGTCGCGACCATATCATCAATGGGCGTGCCCTCAATGTGCGCGACGTAAACGCGCGTACCTTTGGGCAGCAACGCACGAAAATCTTCAACCTTTTTGGCTGTGCGCGGCATCACTTCGATGGAATACCCCTGTAAAAAGGCTTCAACGTCAGGATTTACCTCAACAGGGGCTTCGTTTTTAGAACCAAATTTCAGCAGAGCCATTAGCGTATACTTTCGTCAAATATGGGCAACTTTCGGGGGAGGGCTATTAGGCCCATCCGTCATTTTCGATCAGTTGTTTTATGCGATCTTTGTCGAATTCTGCTTCCAGACGTGCGGCTTCTGCTGCGGCGATTTCGTCTTGATCGCCCTCAATAGGATGAGATGGAGCTTTGCGCCATTCTGCCAAATAGGCATCACTGTCTTTAGCATCAATTTTCATGGCACAGCGATCAATCGCTTGCTCGAACCGTTCGGGCAATTGCACTTTGGCGCCACGACGGCCTTTGCCGACGATCACTTGAGCGGGAATATCCCGCCAATAAACGATGGTAACATCTGGCATCTCAGAGAATCCTTACACGCATTTCTTAAACACCTTTATTTTGTTAGCACTTGATAAAGAAGACCGTTTTCGACTTTGCCAACGATTTTAGCGACACTTCTTTGATTGCACGCTGCCAAAAATAACAAACTTGTAAAATCTGCCGTGAATGCATAACGTTAACTTAACAGAATTTGGTGCAAGCTCATGCGAGCCAACTATAAACATGCGGCAACGAAAAGCCGACAAAATCACACGAAAAACCAACGTTCGGCCGCGCCGGATGGGGGGCTTTTTGCTGCGCTTGACCTCGGAACAAACAGTTGCCGAATGTTGATAGCGCGTCCCGTCGGAAATGAATTTGAAGTCATCGATGCTTTTTCGAAACCTGTACATCTTGGTGCGGGCCTTGCCGAATACGGTACTTTGGCACCGGCAGCGATTAAGCGGACGCTTGGGGCATTGCGTATTTGCAGTAAAAAGCTTTGCCAACATGGTGTGCAACATTCGCGCCTTGTCGCAACCGAAGCTTGTCGCCGTGCCCGCAACGGCGAAAGTTTTGTTAACCTAGTGAAACGTGAAACGGGCCTAATACTCGAAATTATTAACCCTGCCGAAGAAGCGCGCCTTGCTGTTGTGAGTTGCGCGCCCCATTTGGCGGACGATTCAGATCAACTGTTGATCGTGGATATTGGCGGCGGTTCGACCGAACTTGTTTGGCTCGATTTATCAACTGTGGCTCCGCGAAATCGTGCGCGCGCACTTGTTGAGCTGGATTTGAACAAACGTGGAAAAGCAGGTTGTGAAAAATCTGCGTGTATCATAGATTGGAAATCGGTTCCTCTTGGTGTTGCCACGCTCAAAGATATGTTTCACGATGTGGATGATGATTGCGCAAAATTCGCGCTTATGTCGTGCTGTTTTGAAGAACAAATCAACGAATTTGTACCGCCCGAAATAGGCAACGGCGAACGCTGCCAAATCATCGGCACATCAGGCACCGTTACCACCGTTGCCGCATCTCATCTAGGTCTAAGCCGTTATGAGCGATGCAAAGTTGACGGCGTTTCTATGTGCAAACAAGAAATCGACCAAGTCGTTAACCAATACCTTTTAATTGGTCCCGAAGGTCGACGCAAAGCCCCGTGCATTGGATCTGATCGTCACGAATTGATCATGTCCGGTGCCGCAATTTTACAAGCGATCCTGCGTGTTTGGCCCTCTAATTGCCTGACCGTTGCGGATCGTGGCCTTCGCGAAGGCCTCCTTTACTCTCAAATGACCGCCGCTGGCGTTCTCGGTGATAGGCCCAATTAATCATGGCAGAAGAAAAGAAATCATCAGGTCGCGGGCAACGTGACCTGCGCGTGCGTGTTAAAACCGCGAAAGGTCGGCGTTTGTCGTCTACGCTTTGGTTGGAACGCCAACTGAATGACCCTTATGTCCAAAAAGCCCAAAAAGATGGGTACCGGGGCAGGGCTGCGTATAAAATCCTCGAATTGGATGACAAATATCGCTTCCTCGTTCCGGGCGCGCGTATCGTGGATCTGGGCTGTGCGCCAGGTGGTTGGCTACAGGTCGCCGTGCAGCGCGCAAATACCTTGGGCGAGCGTAAAGGCAAGAAACAAGGCACTATTCTTGGTATTGATTTGCAAGAAGTTGATCCGGTTCCGGGGTGTGAAATTCACGTTCTTGATTTCCTAGAAGACGACGCGGATTTGAAAGTTAAAGAATGGCTAGGCGGTAAAGCGGATGTTGTGATGTCCGATATGGCGGCCTCTGCTTCTGGTCATAAACAGACGGATCACCTTCGCATCATGGCGTTGTGCGAAGCCGCAGCCTATTTTGCGTTTGATGTATTAGAAGAAGGCGGCACGTTTGTTGCCAAAGTTTTGGCGGGCGGCGCTGAACACACGCTTATGCAAACGCTCAAGCAGAAATTCACCAAAGTTTCTAATGTTAAACCCCCAGCAAGCCGATCTGACAGCTCTGAGAAATTTGTCGTCGCAACTGGGTTTCGTGGTTAATTCGCGGCTTTGCTAGCGTAATCACGGTGAAATTTTAGATATCCAACCGATGTGGTTACCAACTGATCCTTGGCCAGATCATGGAACGTGGGCAACTTTTGAAACGGCACCGTTGGATAGGCATGATGTTCCGCGTGATAAGGCATATTCCATGCCAAAAAATGGATAATCCTGTTGGTAAAGGTGGTGCGGGTGTTTTCAAACATATTGGTGACGGGTGGGCATAATCCATGTTCTGCCAATAGATAAAGCCGTAAAAGCGGTTGCCCGACGGTGATGGGTAGCAGCCAACACCAGAAAATCCAACTCCAGCCAGCAACGATCAAAACGACGGCTGTGATATAAAGCACAAGCACCCACCGCGCCTGTCAAGTCACTGTTCTTTATGATCTTTGTGGCAAGTATGGGGCGAAAACTTCGCCTTTTGCTTGCTGCCACATCAACACAAAAGTTGCTTTCCAAAATGGTAATCCGCTGATGTGCCGATTATAATCGCTGAGCGTCACAGGTCTAGGTGTTTCCAATTCAGGATCATTTAACGGGTCATTTGTGTTTGTGATGGGCCAAATGAAAATACCGAAAAAATGTGTTTGAAACGATCACCAAAACCGAACACACATGACCGACAACGATGTTCAAACGCGGGCTTTCAAAGGGCGTGAAATGCACTGTTTCATGCAGCAATGTGAACAAAAAGATGATGCAAATCCCAAGTGGGAAGACGGCTAGCCCCCAAAACGGAACCCCGACCGCCACATAACACCCCAACACCAATATCCAGCCGCAATGGGCGCACAATCGTTTGATCCCAGCCCGATCAGATTTTGCGGTCAACTTGGTGCGCGTTTCTGCGTCCAATAATTTAATCAGCTCTTTATGATCTAATTTCAGGCTCCCATCCCTCCGGTGCCAGTTCAAATTGTTCAAATTCAAATCTGGGTGACACGGTACATCCAACCAAAACCTAAACATCAATTGGCACGAATTTTTGCCACGCATTTGATGGAACAATCAATTGCGAGAGTTCACCTGCTGTCAAATCGGATCCGAGGATTGATATCTCGGTCTCACCGCGTTTGTGGATATGCAATTCCATGTTTGATCCTGCATACCAGTGCCAAATTTTGGCACTGTCGATACGGTGCCAATGGCTTACTTGATGCGCTTCTAGTAAAAATTAAATGCTCGTCCCAGTGGCCCGTGGATGGATATTTGCGGCCCAATTTTATCGATACCACCCCCTTCAGGGTGCGGTTTTAAATCTAACATCTTAATAATGTCTTGGGCTTAACTGCTCATTTGTACTGCACCTGCGTGTTTAAATCAGCGCGTGAATGCCATTCCCAATACCGTTCCAAAATCTGTGCAGTGATCGGCCCTGCAACGTCATTTCCAAGGATACGTTTGTTTACGCGCGTGACAGGAACGGGGCCACCCGCCGTTGTGGTCGTGAAAACCTCATCGGCATTTAGGAATGTGGCCTCAGAAATATCACGCGTTTTACATTTAAATCCCAGTTCCGCACAAATCTCGATCACTGTTTTTCGCGTGATGCCTTCAAGCATCCCAGCCTGTGGCGTGACCACAACCCCGTCGATAACCACGAAGATGTTAAACCCCGGTCCTTCGGTCACATGGCCATCGTGATCCAGCAAAACCGTCGTGTCATACCCGTCATCCAGCGCCTGAAACAGCGCGGCAGTCATGTCGCCCCAATGATAGTTTTTAACCGTCAGATCGAGCGAGTTGACAGGGATACGCCGCGCATCCTTGGCGACAGAAATATGCGCACCACGTTTTGCCACATCAGGTGGAATGACCCAAATGAACGGCACAGCCCAAGCATAGAAATGATTGGCACAGGTGCGCGGATCACGGGTTCCAGGAATGAGCGGTGTGCCACGCGAAGCGACCATAGAAACATAGGCTGATTGCAACCCAGAGGTCGCCACCAAATCCACCAACGCCGCCCGAATGGCTGCGCGATCCAACCCAACGTCCATGCGCAATTTAGCCATCGAGGTCATGAACCGATCCAGATAATCATCAAGACGAAAGAACGCGCCGTCCCAAACATGCACCACATCATAGGTGATATCAGAGCGGGTTAAGCCCCAATCAAAGACCGAAATCTTAGCATCTGAAACAGGGATGATTTCACCCTTCATCCACCCGGCACCTGCTGAAAAATCTGGGTGTGCCATTATTTTTGCCCACGGGCGTGAAAGATGAAACCGATGAAGTTTAACAAAAGCTGTGCGGCCAAAATTGCAGTTCCACCTGTATGATCGTAATCAGGCGCAACCTCGACCAGATCAATTCCGACCACCTGATGATTTTGCGCAACGTACTGTAAAATCTCGAGAACTTCGTAATACAGGAACCCACCGTGGCTCGGCGTTCCTGTACCCGGCGCAATCGACGGACAGAACGCATCAATATCAATCGTTACATACACCCGCGCGCCTTTGGGAACACGCGCAGCGGCAACGTCACTGCCCAACTTGCGGATTTGGCGCACTGATTGGATATCTGATCCCATGATGCGGGCAGCCTCATACCCTTCTTTCGCAGTCGAGCTGACATTGCGAATGCCAAATTGCGATAGCCCAGTGACGTAATCCTTTTCGGCCGCGCGGCGCATCGGATTGCCGTGCCCAAAGCGAACACCGTGGCGTTCATCGACAAAATCCAGATGCGCGTCAATTTGCAGTATGTGGATATCGCCTTGATCGTCAAACGCATTGATGCAGGGAATATTGACCGAATGATCGCCACCAATTGTTACTGGCATTGCACCCGCCGCCAGTGCTTTGCGCACGGCATATTCGATGTTTTTGTGCGAATTGGTGGTGTCTGTGTGGATGATATCGGCGTCGCCCATATCAATGATCCGAACGTCTTCGCCCAGATAAGTCGCGTCGTCTTCGTGATCGTACGCACCAGCATGGCCAAACGAAAACAAAGTCGATGCTTCGCGTACGGCCCGTGGCCCAAATCGCGCGCCTGATCGAAATTGTGCGCCAAAATCATAGGGTGCGCCAATGATAGCGACATCCGCGTCTATCGCATCCCAATCTGCGATATAGTCTTTTTTACCAAAGGTCGCGATGCCCACAAATGGCAGATTTAACCGTCCGTCTTCGTATCCATGTCCCGCCATTGCAGCCTCCTGTTAACTTTTATCATTTCATGGATGGCGCAACTGCGACAGGACTGCAATAAAAACATCATGGCCACGCTCAAACCTTTCTGGCGGCGCACACCGCCCGCGCTCTTCTCCAGCCTTCTAGGCCTCTTCGGCTTAGCACTTGCATGGCGGGCAGCGGCAAGCGTTTGGAATGTACCCACAAACATTGGTGCTACGATTGGTGTGATAGCAACGATTGTTTTGATGATCACCTTGACCAGTTACGTCATTAAGCTGTGCATCCGCCTAATGTTCCATGGGAAGACCTGCAAATCGTCCCAGCACGCGGTTAGGTTTTCGCAGGCTCTATGTGCGCGATGGGATTGGCCGCATTTCTTTTGCCCGACACGACGCTGGGTGCATTTCTAATCTGGTGGATGTCCATCGGGCTGCACGCGGTCTATTTCGCCTGTGTTCTTGTGATCCTCAGTCGCCACGAAAACACGTTTGAGGAAATCTCGCCTGTCTTGATGCTCCCCATCGTCGGCGTGCTTGTAACAACC
>JASJIO010000151.1:0-12164 GCA_037625035.1 Amylibacter sp. | reverse complement strand
AAAGGAGCAGAGGCGGCACCAGCAACAGCCGATGCAATGATCAAGGAAAAGACAGGTGCTGCAGAGCGTAGCGCGCCTGTGTTAAAGTTGCGCCATGCTTGGGATCTGTTCAATGCCTCGAATGTGGCGACAAGAGCGGTTGTTGTGGCAAATGACATTTGGAAATCAGGCTGCGTCAAACTCTCAGGGCGGGCGAACAGGATAATCGTGGCGGCAATGACTACTGCGCGAAGAGTGATTGCTGGGCGATCTAAAAGGATTGCGATCAGCATAACTGCGACCATAACAAATGCGCGCTGTGTAACGATGTTTGCACCTGAAAGGAGTAGGTAAGATAACCCTGCAAAAAGCGCGACAACTGCTCCGATTTTTTTTGCATGCCAGCGTACAGATAGCGGTTGAATGGCAGCGATGCTTAGCCGGACGATTGCAAAGATGAAACCAGTCAACAACCCCATGTGTAACCCAGAAATTGCCAGAAGATGTGCCAAGTTGGATTGGCGAAGATCAGTTAAAAGTGCGAGATCGATGTGACTGCGATCCCCTGTGATGATGGCGGCAGCAAAGGCACCTGTTTGTCCCAGAATTTCGATCTGAATACGTTTCGACACCCACATCCGTAGCGAAAATATTTGCAACCGAAATGTGTTTGGGTTCGCGGGAAAAGAAAGCATTGGTGGCGTGCGAGAATAGCCAGTCGCGCCTAAACCGTCGAACCATGCCTTGCGCTGAAAATCAAATCCACCCGGTTCAACTGGGCCAGCAGGCGGAGACAGACTTGCCGTGATCATGATGCGCGCGCCAGGTGTTAAGGCCGTTCCTGAAGTTTTGGATTGAAGGACAACGCGTACTATTTTTGGTGTGCGGTAGAGAGATACCTTGGTCAAAACAGGATCAATGAGCGTGACACGTGGTTTATCTGATGACGAACGATTCAGGTGTGCAACGGTGCCTTCGACACTACCATAATAGTGCCATGACAATTTCGGAGCGTTTACTGTGCGCGCCCGGGTCACGGCGAGCAGAAATCCTATGCTTATGAAAATTGGGATCCACATCAGCACGCGCATTGTACTGGGCAAAGCGATGGTAAAAACAACCAAGACGCATATGATCACGGTTACGACAAATATGTGATTTAAATTTGGCTCAAAACGAATAGCGAAGTAAATGCTGATACCAATGCCAAGCCATATCGGCAGCCAAAGCGCAAAGCGATGGCGTTGGGAAAACAAAGCGTCCTGGAACCCTTGCAAGAGCATCGTGTGCTTGTCCTTTGAGCGTGTGACGAATAAGAAGCTCTCACCTTGCAAAGTCATGGTTTCCAAAAGGTTAATTTTTCAATGTCCGATCAAACTGTTGTTACCCGTTTCGCCCCATCCCCCACTGGTTTCTTGCATATCGGTGGCGCACGTACCGCCCTGTTCAACTGGCTTTTTGCGCGCAATCAAGGCGGTACATTTTTGTTGCGGATCGAAGACACAGATCGTGAACGATCAACGCCAGAGGCCACAGCCGCGATTTATGACGGGTTGAAATGGCTCGGTCTGGATTGGGACGGCGATGCCATTAGCCAGTTTGAACGCCGTGATCGCCATGCGGAAGTAGCGCAAGCTATGTTGGACAATGACACTGCCTATAAATGTTATTCCAGCCCACAAGAAATCGAAGCATTTCGCGATGTGGCCAGAGCCGAAGGGCGTGGGACGTTGTTTCAAAGCCCTTGGCGCGATGTGGACCCTGCAGACGCGCCAGATGCGCCATTTGTAGTACGAGTAAAAGCGCCCAAAGAAGGCGAAGTCCGGATCAAAGATAAGGTTCAGAAAGAGGTGAAATGGAAAGCCGACACGCTGGACGATATGGTTTTGCTTCGCTCTGACGGCACGCCGACCTATATGCTGGCTGTGGTTGTGGACGATCATGACATAGGCGTCACACATATTATTCGAGGCGATGATCACTTGATCAATGCGGGGCGCCAAAGCCTGATTTACCGCGCGATGGGTTGGGATATTCCTGTGTTTGCACATATTCCGTTGATCCACGGTGATGATGGCAAGAAATTGTCAAAACGCCACGGCGCACTTGGGGCAGAAGCGTACCGTGAAATGGGGTACACCCCTGCGACCATGCGCAATTATCTGACGCGGTTGGGCTGGAGCCACGGAAATGACGAGTTGTTCACGACTGAACAAGCCGTTGAGTGGTTCGATTTCAAAGGTCTGGGGAAATCCCCTGCCCAACTGGATTTGAAAAAGCTGGATTCTGTTGGCGGATATCAAATCGGGATCACACCTGATGAAGTTCTTTTGAACAATTGTGAGGTGTATCTGAACGCCACGGGCCAACCTGCGCTAAATGCAGAAAATTGTGAGAAATTACGTAAAGTTATTCCTTTGGTGAAGGATCGCTCCAAAAAGTTGGGTGATCTGATGGAGAAAGCGTATTTTGTTCTGGGAAAACGGCCGTTTGAGCCAGATGAATCAGCCGAAAAACTGCTCGATTCAGTATCCCGTGGTATACTGAAGCAATTGACTGCTGCGTTGCAGCATGCTAGTTGGGACGTCGAAGGATTAGAGGCCTGTTTGCAAGAATTTGCGGCGGCCAATGACCTAAAGCTTGGTAAAATTGCACAGCCTTTGCGGGCTGCTTTAACTGGGCGCACAGTATCTCCGTCAGTTTTTGACATGATGGCAGAACTGGGCAGAGAGGAAACTCTTGGCCGGCTGCAGGATGCCACTATGGGCGCCTAATGCATGGCAACTCAAACGTGTAACAGGCCCTGACCTGTTCAAATGATATTAGGAGAGGTCGCATGACAGATAGTCCAAAAACAGCAAAACTTACCTTTGGCGAAAAAGAGCTCGAACTGCCAATTTACTCGCCGACTGTCGGCCCCGATGTGATCGACATTCGCAAGCTATATGCCCAAGGCGACGTGTTTACCTATGATCCTGGCTTCACCTCTACCGCGGCGTGCGACAGTAGGATTACGTTTATTGACGGAGTCAAAGGCGAATTGTTGCACCGTGGGTATCCGATTGACCAGTTGGCTGGTAAATCGCATTTCCTCGAGGTGTGCTTTTTGCTTTTGTACGGTGAATTGCCAAGTGCACAGGATTTAGAAGATTTTGAAACCCGTGTTACAAACCACACGATGCTGCACGAGCAGATGATGAACTTCTTCCGTGGGTTCCGCCGTGATGCGCACCCAATGGCAATTATGACAGGTGTGGTTGGAGCGATGTCAGCGTTTTATCACGATAGCACCGACATTAAAGACGAATGGCAGCGCGAAGTTGCATCCATTCGTTTGATCGCAAAAATGCCGACAATTGCGGCTTATGCCTATAAATATCACGTCGGCCAGCCGTTTGTGTATCCACGCAATGATCTGGATTACGCGTCCAACTTCTTGCGGATGTGTTTTGCCGTTCCTGCCGAAGATTACGAAGTGAACCCGATTTTGGCCCGTGCGATGGACCGTATTTTCACGCTGCATGCGGATCACGAACAGAATGCATCGACTTCAACTGTGCGCCTGGCAGGGTCTTCTGGTGCTAATCCGTTTGCGTGTATCGCAGCGGGTATCGCCTGTTTGTGGGGTCCTGCGCATGGTGGTGCAAACCAAGCCTGTTTGGAAATGTTGGAAGAAATTGGTTCTGTTGATCGCATTCCAGAATTTATTGCGCGCGCAAAAGACAAAGACGATCCGTTCCGTTTGATGGGCTTTGGCCACCGTGTTTACAAAAACCACGATCCACGTGCGACAGTTATGAAAGAAAGTGCGGACGAAGTGCTCGAACTGCTGGGCGTTGGCAGCAATCCCAAGTTGCAAGTTGCCAAGGAATTGGAACGTATCGCGCTGGAAGACCCGTATTTCAAGGACAAGAAACTGTTCCCGAATGTGGATTTTTATTCTGGCATTATTCTAGAAGCGATGGGTTTCCCAACGTCGATGTTCACACCTATCTTTGCCCTATCACGCACAGTGGGTTGGATTGCACAATGGAAAGAAATGATTGGCGATCCCACTCAAAAAATTGGTCGTCCTCGTCAGTTGTATAAAGGCGAAACATTGCGCGATTACGTGGATGTAGAAGACCGTTAAGAGCCCTAAAATAACAAAAAAGCCGCCCTTTAAGGCGGCTTTTTTTCATTTTAACGCTCGCAGCGCGGTATCTTAGTTAGAAAGGTCTATCGCCCTTCGAACTGTGCTTTCCGCTTCTCTAAAAACGCCATCACGCCTTCTTTGAAATCAGATGTTCGGCCTGCTTGGCCTTGAAGATGGGCTTCTGTTTCAAGTTGTTCATCAAGTGTATGATCTATGCTGGCGCGCATCGCTTTCTTGATCAAACGATAGCCTTCGGTTGGACCATTTGCCAAATGCTGCGCGCGGGTTTGAACGACTGCTTGGAAGCTACTGTCTGGCACCGCTTCCCAAATCATCCCCCATTCGGCAGCTTTCATCGCGCTGACAGGTTCTGCGAATAACGCCGCCCCCATTGCGCGGGCCATCCCAACTTGTCGAGGGAGCCAATATGTCCCGCCCGCATCTGGGATCAATCCAATGCGCGAAAACGCTTGCAGGAACGTAGCACTTTCGGCGGCGATCACGACATCGGCTGCCAACGCAAGGTTTGCCCCTGCCCCCGCAGCCATACCGTTTACAGCCGCGATAGTTGGAATACGGCAATCAAAAATTGCGTGTAACATCGGTTCGTATTCGTCGCGAAGCGTGCCCTCAAGATCAATGTTTGCTACCTTTGCAGCATCGCCTAAATCTTGGCCTGCACAAAATCCACGCCCTGCCCCAGTCAGAACGAGAACACGCGCTTCGACTTCGGCTTTCTTAACGGCATGGAGCAGTTCAGCGCGCATTTGCGTGGTCAGACCATTCAGGACATCTGGGCGGTTCAAGGTAACTGTCGCAACCTTGTCGGTAAGATCGTAAAGAAGGGTATCATAGTCCATAGGAAGGCTCCGCTTTTGAATGAGTTCAGTTTAGCCCTGCCGCCCCTTTTGAAAAGGGAAAACGTGGCGTTAATCGTTCAGAAGTTCTGATAAACGTTTCACTTCGGCATCGTTAAGCCCGTCAGTGTTTCTAACGATATTGGAACGACGGCGAATGTAATACACACAAACGCCAACGCCAATCAGTAACGTCATGGGGCCGGCCAAATATAAAATTGCGTTTCGGGCGGTAAAACGGGGCTTCAACAAAACATATTCGCCGTAACGATCCACAATGAAATCAAATGTTTGGGTGTTGGTATCGCCAGCAACCAGTCGCTCACGGACCAAAAGACGTAAATCGCGTGCTATTCCTGCATTGGAGCTGTCAATATTTTCATTGCGGCACACAAGGCAGCGCAGCCCTTTTGAGAGGTCGCGTGCGCGGGATTCTAGGATTGGATCATCCAGAACTTCGTCGGGCAGCACCGCGAAAACGGGTGTCGCGATAACGCAGAGAATTAAAATAAGATTGCGAAAGGTCATTGCGCAGGCTGCGGTGTAATTGCCCGTTTTGGGCGGGCGGTTGCTGCAATGCGGTACCTGCGATCAGAGAGGCTCAGACAACCACCCAATGCCATAACGATTGTGCCTATCCAAATCCATGCAATGAAGGGTTTAATGTAAGTATGCATGGCCCAAACCTGCCCGTCACGATCCTCGCCCAACGAAATATACACATCGCGGAACAGATTACTGTCGATTGCGGCTTCGGTGGTAGGCATATTTTGAACAGGATAGAACCGTTTTTCTGGGCGTAACTCACCGATTTCCAAACCATTTTTAAACGCAGTTACGCTTGCCGTTTGCGCAGAATAATTCGGCCCGTCAGTTTTCTCAACACCGTTAAACACAAATTCATATTGCCCAAGTGCAAAGCGATCGCCGATACCAACAGTGCGAATGTCTTCTTGTTCCCATGCTGTGATGGCGGCGATACCGAAGACCAGAAACCCAAGGCCAGAATGGGCCACCGCTTTGCCCCAATCAGATCTTGGCAGCTTGCGCAAACGTCGAAGTGTTTCGTAAGACGTGCCTGTGGTGTACCGGGCGCGCAGCAACAGATCGAGGATGGCGCCAAGCACAAGCCAGGCAGCCAAAGCAAGGCCGAAAGGAGCGAGCATCCTGCCACCCGTTTGCAAAGACCAAACCAGCACACCAAGCGTAACGGACAACACCAATGCACCACGCAAATGTTTGAAAGACCTGCCAACGTCTGCACGTTTCCACGGTAAAATCGCACCTATGGGAAGCGCCATGCACAGGATCACCATAAACGGTGTGAAAGCAGTTTCAAAAAACGGCGCCCCGACCGAGAGTTTACGCCCAGTTGTGAGTTCTGCAATTAGCGGCCAAACGGTTCCAAAAAACACCACGACGGTGGCCACGACCAACAACAGATTGTTTAAGATAAGTCCGCTTTCGCGACTGAAAATCGAGAAAACGGCATTTGTGCGCATTTGCCCTGCTCGGGCTGCAAAAAGCGTAAGCGCGCCGCCGATGGCAATTGTCAGGATCGCAAGGATGAACACACCACGTTCAGGATCGTTGGCAAAGGCGTGCACGGATGTGATGACGCCTGAACGCACAATAAACGTACCGATAAGCGAAAAGGAAAACGCAAGAATTGCGAGAAGAATCGTCCACGCCTTCAGCACATCACGTTTTTCAACAACAATGGCCGAATGCAACAAAGCAGCAGCGATCAGCCAAGGCATAAAGCTGGCGTTTTCGACAGGATCCCAGAACCACCATCCGCCCCAACCAAGTTCGTAATAAGCCCACCAAGAGCCAAGCCCAATACCAATGCTAAGTGTTATCCATGCAAGCAAGGTCCAAGGGCGCACCCACCGCGCCCAAGCCGCATCAACACGCCCCTCGATCAAGGCCGCCACAGCGAACGAAAAAGACATCGAGAGACCGACATACCCGAGATATAGAAACGGTGGGTGAAACGCGAGACCCGGATCCTGAAGAAGTGGGTTGAGGTCATTTCCATCGATAGGCGGGTTGCCCAATCGCGTGAACGGGTTCGATGTAAAAATCAAAAATGCAAGAAACGCTGCCGAAATCATGGATTGAACAGCCAAAACACGCGCCTTAAGTGCGGCGGGGAGGTTTCGCCCAAACAGCGCGACCAACGCGCCGTAAAAAACCAGAATGAGTATCCACAAAAGCATCGAGCCTTCGTGATTGCCCCAAACCCCGGTGATTTTATACAACATCGGCTTAGCGGAATGGGAATTACTCGCAACCAATTGCAATGAAAAATCGGACACAACAAAGCTGTAAGTTAGTGTGCCAAAGCCAATCGTAACAAGTACAAATTGTGACAACGCTGCGCTATCGCCAAGCCGCATCCAGCCAGCCCAGTTCTTTTGTGCGCCAATCAATGGGACCACCGATTGGACCATTGCAATGGCAAAGGCGAGAAGAACCGCGAAGTGGCCAATTTCTGCAATCATGAAGCTGCCTCAGAGTGTTTTTAAGATATCATATAGCACAAGGGACAATTGCAACAATTCAATTATCCGCGCGTGTTGTCGCGGGTGCTTATCAGTCTGGTTGCGTTTGCACCCAATCTGCCAAAGCTGCATTTTCTTCTGCGTCAACGCGTGCCGTGTTTTGTGCCGTGTTTCGTTTGCGTCGGCCAGGACGTTGATTGCGAACGTAATGCATTTCACGTGCGCCAAAATAAAATGAAACGATTGCCGCCAAAAGCCACCATAATTCGCACGGAACTGTATCGAGGGCGATCATACGTTTAGAAAACCCTGTCGGGTCAACCATAGAAAAAACAAACAATCCGACGGTTCCAAGCGTCAAAATTGGCCGTGGGAGGCGGATCAAACCATCAATCAAATTGTTAAACCAATTTCCGCGACTGCGTCGAAATTCTTCTGAAAATTGATCAAGTGCAGCCGAATGTTCTAAATGTTCAAACTTGGCATTTTCAGTTTTGTTAACCACAAAAACTTTGGCCACGTCTTTAACGGCTTTCCCAATCCCAAGGACATCTCTGATCAGGCCCATTTTTGAAACCTCTTTTTATGTTCTGCTGCGGTCAGATGATATTTTTTAAGAAATGAATTCTTTTACGCGGGTTATCCAACCACCCTTTCCGCCGGTGCGCGTTTTTGCGTACTTACGCGACGCTGCGCGCCTATCTGCAAGTGTGTAATAATCATTGCGCCGTGCAATTCCATATGCATCAACAAAGTGATTGGCTGCCTTAAAATGTGCTGCCTTAACAGCTGCAATCGAGGCTGATCCGAGCTGCCCATCGACCGAAACAGGATGCCCGAACTGCTTTAGAACTCGTTGAAGGATTTTAACCACATTACCGCCCAAATTGACGTACATATCAAAGACGCTGGGCTGCAAGGGCCTAGGCAATTCACCGATCCGCGGCTTTGTGAAGTATTGGGTTTTGAATATCTCGACAGCTTCCGCCTCGCTCAAGGCTTTGACATCGTGCGTGTGGATGCGTCCGTCTTGTGTTAAATCCAACCCAAGACGCCGCATTGTATGAATGGTGACACCATATTTGGTTGCTCCACCCGGCTCGTCGGGATCGTTCACATACCCACCTTCACGACGGACAATTTCACGGGCTATTTCATCAACGCTTTACATTCGCTTCCTCAATTCTGATTAATCAGAGACGAGCAAGTGTGCAATATATGTGCTAAAAATCAGTAGATGGAGCGTACGCTAATCGGCAGAGGGTTTGAAAACGCCCTGTTTTTTAAGTGCATCCGCAACCTCTTTGGGCATGTATTCCTCGTCATGTTTTGCAAGGATTTCATCGGCTTGGAAGGTTCCGTTTTCCAATATCCCAGTAGCGATCATCCCTTGCCCTTCGGTGAATAAATCTGGAACGATGCCTGTAAATTGCACGGGCAGCGTTGCCCCACCATCGGTGACAAGAAACGCGGTCATTGCACCGTTTTTTTGAATTGAGCCAACTTCCACTAACCCACCGATGCGTATGATCTTGCCATCAGCGGGGCGATTTTCAACGATATCGCTTGGGCTGTAGAAGTATTGAAAAGCATCACCAGCGGCGTAATAAATCGCGCCAAAAGCTGCAATCATGCACCCAAATCCTAATGCAATAAGTTGGATGCGGCGCTTTTTCTTTAATCCGGCCATTCGTTACGTTCCATTTTTATATCGCGCAATTGCCGCGTTTAGTTCTGCACCAAATAGTATGATAGCGCCAGAAAAGTAGAGGAACAACATTGTGATAACGATCCCCGCCAATGCGCCGTAAGTGACAGAATAGGTTCCAGAATAAGCGAGATAGAACGACAAACCTGTTGC
The DNA here is from genome assembly GCA_037625035.1 of Amylibacter sp. Taxonomy (GTDB): domain Bacteria; phylum Pseudomonadota; class Alphaproteobacteria; order Rhodobacterales; family Rhodobacteraceae; genus Amylibacter. The sequence continues at coordinate 2,825 of JASJIO010000151.1, read as the reverse complement.
CATGATCAACCATGTGATTGTGGAAAATAACGCACCTGGCCAACGCGGAAATCCTTGTGCGTGATCGTTCAGTAAAAACCAATGCAGGGTCCACATCAAGATATAAAATACAACAACACCAACAGTATAGAGCATGATTGTGATATTTTTCGGGATGTCCCAGTTCGTGAAATCTTCGATGATTTTGATCAATGCTGGGGCTAAAAATGCACAAATCAAGGATTGCCGCCGAAATAGCCGACACAAAAACAGTGATCAGCGCCTTTGATTTACGTCGTATCCAGACACTGCCGTCACATTCTCCGTAAATACCATAAAAGGCGCGATTAATTGCTTCAACTGCGCGCATGGCAGCCCAAATCGCCAAAACGATAAAGATCGTGAACAGGCCGTGATCATGTGCCAAAACCTCCTCATGGACCGGTTGCAGGACCTCTGCTAGGTATTGGGGCGCAAATTCAAATTTCACCCACAGCCTCAGCACTACGCTCATCCCCAATAGCCCACCCCGTAAGCGAGACACAGAAGATGAGGAACGGAAAAATCGCGAGTAGCAAGGAATAGGCAATGTAACCTGCCTGCATATCGCCGAGCCGCGCCAGAAACGCTGTGAAGGTGTCTCTTGGAACAGTGATCAACGGATGGGATATCACGGGAACAGCGGTGCCATTTCTAGCCCCATAACCTCGGGTAAGCCAAGCATGAGATTAGCGTTTTGGATAGCCTGCCCAGATGACCCTTTTGTTAGGTTATCGAGTGTCGAAAACACCATGACACGCCCTGCTTTGCGGTCTGGAATTACACCAAGGTGGCAGAAATTTGACCCACGAACGTGTTGCGTTGCAGGGGATTCGCCAAACGGGAGGAGATAAACGAAAGGTTCGTCGTCGTATTTTGCTTTGAGAGCTGCGTAGATCGCATCTGCGTCACCCTTCACGTAAATTGTTGCAAGGATGCCGCGATTTTGCGCGAGCAAGTGTGGAGTAAATGTAACTTCGACGGGTTTGCCTGCTATCAAAGACATTTCTTGATCAAACTCGGCTAAATGGCGGTGCGCAGCAACGTTATAAGCACGATACCCCTCGGACACTTCGGAATGCAACATGCCCTCCTTAGCGCCGCGCCCTGCCCCAGATACGCCAGTCGCAAGGTCGATTATGATGTCATCGAAATCAATCACACTAGCCGCCAGCAATGGCAAGATTGGCATCAATCCCGTCATTGCATTGCAACCTGTGCCAGCAACAAGCCGCGCCGTTCTGATCTGATCGCGGTAATATTCGGTAAGGCCGTAAACTGCCTCTTTTTGCAGTTCTTGCTGGGTGTGTTCGCCCCCATACCATTTGGCATAGGTTTGTGGATCGCGGATACGGAAATCAGCCGAGAGGTCCACGATTTTCAGATGCGTTGGCAACGTCCCAATCACTTTTTGGCTCGTTGCATGGGGCAAGGCACAAAAAACCATTTCGATATCTGTGAAATCGACTTCTGCGATTGTAGTGAGTTTCGGTAAATCCAAATGACGCAGATGTGGGAATACTTGGCCGTATTCAAGGCCCGCTTTTCGGTCAGCCGTTAGCGCCTTGATTAACATCTGCGGGTGAGTTGCAATAAGGCGCACAAGTTCAGCGCCCGTATAACCAGAAGCTCCGAGAATTGCGATATTTTTAGACGTAGTCATAGCCGTTTCCTTCAAAGTCATGTGTGATTTACGGTAATACGCACAGGCGTGCAATCTGCCGTTGAAGATCAAGTTCCAAGGGTTTTGGTGCTCGCCAACGCGCTAGACACCGTCAAACACTATTTTTCGGCCAATAAATCGTGTGGCAGCGATGCTAACAACATCAGGGTCGCCAGACGTAAAGCAACGTGTTTCGCACGCATCACCAACCATATCAGGGTGGCGGCGTAGGTAATCTTCAAGGCTCGCGGCCGTTAATCGCCCTTGCGAGTAGACAGAAACATCAGGTCCTAGCGCATCTTGAAAAATGTTTTCTAGGATCGGGTAATGCGTACAGCCCAAAACAGCCGCTTGCGGGTTTGGCATACGCCGCTTCAGGGCCGCAACATGCGAACGTGCCAATGCTTCGGCCAGCTCAAGGTCATTGTCTTCTAACGCGTCTACAAGGCCGCCACAGGGCTGTGCTTCGACATCGACACCAACGGCGCGGAAAGCCAATTCCCGCTGAAACGCACGGCTGGCAACTGTTGCAGGTGTGGCAAACAGAGCAACTTGTTTCACCGCAACCTCGCGGGGCGGCGATTGATCCCCCCAATTGCGTTCGGTCATGGCTTCAATCATCGGTACGAACACACCAAGAACTCGTTTGTCTTTAGGAACCCAGTCTTCCTGCATCCGTTTAAGTGCCACGGCGGATGCCGTATTGCACGCAAGGATCACAAGATTGCAGCCTTGATCAAACAACCGATCACAAGCCTGCGTTGTAATGCCGTAAATATCATCAGCATCGCGCACACCAATCGGCGCAATCGCGTTATCGCCAAAGTAAACCAATGGCTGATCCGGTATTCGTTTGCGGATCGCCTCAAAGACGGTCAAGCCGCCAAGTCCACTGTCAAATACACCTACAGGCATTTGGATAAACCTTTGTATACAATGCAAAAAGGGCCCACGCTTTTGCGCAGGCCCTTTCCAAAATCCAGAATGGAATGATTAACGCTTTGAGAACTGGAAGCTACGACGCGCTTTGCGCTTACCGTATTTCTTACGTTCAACGACACGCGCATCGCGTGTCAGAAACCCGGCGGCTTTCAATGGGGCGCGAAGTGTTGGTTCATAAAGCTGCAATGCTTTGGAGATACCG
>JASJIO010000150.1:0-6394 GCA_037625035.1 Amylibacter sp. | reverse complement strand
CAATGATTTCTCTTTTAGTACATTCTAATTCTGTAAGTTCATTTACAGCAACCATGAAGGCGCTCACGCTAGTGTTGAACGAGAATCGCTCCATGTCATCTGTGACTTTGTTTATACACTTATGCAATGCTTTTAATTCATCCCTATTTGCCGATTCTATTGTCACACAGAATATGCCATTTTCATCATGTACTAGGCGCCAAAATTTACGAACGCACAAACGGCTCCTCTGCCCTTCTGGCCACCCACCCACCATCAAGCGTGCGCATCGCGCGCGTCTCCGCAACTCTTGCACAAATTGATGCAGGCAAAGCGCGGGGCCGTCGCCCGCCTGTCACATGGTAAACAGCTTTTTCGGCTACGGCTCGCTGGTGAACGCCGCGACCCATGATTACCTCAACACCCGCCCCGCAACACTGCGGGGCTGGCGTCGCACGTGGGTACAATCCTCCAGCCGCGACATCGCGTTTTTGTCAGTAAAAGCAGATCCGCTTTCCCATATCGCAGGCTTAATCGCAGATATCGGCGATATCGGATGGGACGCTCTTGATGAACGCGAAGCAGCCTACGATCGTTTAATCCTAGACGCATCAGGGTTTGAAGGCATGGCCATGTTCCAAGCCAAACCTGCATCGATGGCCCCCCTCGGTGGTGGCCGACCGATCCTGCTCAGCTATCTCGATTGCGTGGTTCAGGGCTTCAACACTGCCTACGGCATCGACGGCGTGCGCGATTTCTTTCGCTCCACATCAGGCTGGGACACCCCGATCCTGAATGATCGCAGCGCCCCTATTTACCCCCGCGCTCAAACGCTTTCAGATGCGGAAACCAAACTCACCGACGACCACATCGCGATGGTCGGTTCACAGGTTATTGCCAACACCTAAAGCTTAATTTTCTGCAACAACGGCATTAATTTGGACATATCAGGCCCGTGCTCCATCCCCGTCAGCGCCTTGCGCAACGGCATGAACAACCCGCGACCTTTGCGACCTGTCGCCTCTTTAACGGCGCCAGTCCACGCTTTCCAAGTGTCGCCATCCCAAGGCGTGGCAGGCAACAACCCGTTGGCCGTCGCGACGAATTCCGCATCCTCAGCATCGATCAGCGGCTCCGCACCATCACGGCACAACGCCCACCAATCCACGATTCCAGCCCGCGTCGCGACATTCTCTTTTGCTACATCCCAAAACGCAGGCGCGATATCGGCAGGAACCCCAAGGTCGGCCAACGCCGCCCCCATATCCTCAACGCTTAATGCCGCCACAGTTTTCGCCGTCAGCGGTTTCAAATCTTCGACATCAAATTTTGTTGGGGCTGCACCAAAGTCCGACAAATCGAAACCTTCGACCAACTCATCCATGCTGGATCGCAATTCAATCGGCTGCGAAGACCCAAGCCGCGCCATCATCGACAACAACGCCATCGGCTCAATCCCAGCATCACGCAAATCGCGCAGCGCCAGTGTGCCCAAACGTTTTGACAATGCCTCGCCCTGTGGTCCTGTCAGCAGGGAATGATGCGCAAATGTCGGAACCGTTCCCCCCAATGCCTCGATAATCTGAATTTGCATTGCCGTGTTGGTAACGTGATCAGATCCGCGCACAACATGCGTGATCCCGAAATCTACATCGTCACAAACCGATGCCAACGTGTACAAAAAATTTCCACCCCCACGGATCAAAACAGGGTCCGAAACAGACGCCGCATCAATGGACAAATCGCCCAAAATACCGTCGTTCCATTCGATCCGTTCCAAATCCAGCTTGAAACGCCAATGCCCGGCCCGATCAACCCGCAACACGGCCTTTTCATCATCAGATAATGCCAGCGCCGAGCGATCATAAACAGGCGGTTTGCCCATATTCAGCTGCTTCTTACGTTTCAAATCCAGCTCTACTGGCGTCTCAAACGCCTCATACAGCCGCGCCTTTTCGCGCAATTCATCCGCCGCGCCATTGTAACGATCAATCCGATCAGACTGCTTTTCAACGCGGTCCCAGGTCAGACCCAGCCATTCCAAATCTTCCTTAATCGCATCCGCATACGCCTCAGTGCTGCGCTCTGGATCCGTATCATCAAGGCGCAAAATAAACTGGCCGCCTGCTTTTCGTGCAATCAAATAGTTGAAAAGCGCCGTGCGCAGGTTCCCAACGTGAATAAATCCAGTGGGCGATGGGGCAAAACGGGTCGTGGTCATTGGGGTCACTTTGACTAAGGGGATTTGCACCTCTCATACTATCCCTGCCCCCAAAGGCCAAGGGCTACACCCCGTTAATCAATTTACAAATAAAGGGTTAAAGTTCTAGCTCCGTTCTGCTATCCAAACAACCGGCGTTCCTAGAAACGCAACAGGAGCAGACAATGGTAATTCGCGTCATAATTGCGTTGGTATTCTTATGCGGGCCGACTTTCGCAAACACAGTCCACATCGTGGACGGAGACACCCTTGATGTGGACGGCACACGCTATCGCATCAACGGAATTGACGCCCCTGAAGCTGACCAAAATTGCAAAACCGAACGGGGCCGTGAATGGGCCTGCGGCACCGCTGCCACCAACGCCCTTTTCGCGCTAACAAAAGGCAAAACCGTAAGCTGCGACAGCCTCGCCGTGGACATGTATGGCCGCGATATCGCTGTTTTGCTTGTAAAACCGACATCGCCAAGGCAATGATCGCACAAGGCATGGCCTGGGCCTTCCTCAGATATTCGGACGAATACGAGGGTGCGCAAAACACCGCCAAATCAGCCAAACGCGGCATATGGCGCGGCAAGGCCCAACCCGCTTGGGCATTTCGCGCCGCCAAATGGGATAATGCCACGCAAAAGTCCCCGAACGGCTGCCCGATCAAAGGCAACATCTCGCCAAACGGAAAAATCTATCACCCGCCGTGGTCGCGGTGGTACAACCGCACCCGCATCAACACATCCAAAGGGGAACGCTGGTTTTGCAACGAGGAAGAAGCACTAAATGCAGGCTGGCGTGCGCCCTTCTGGAAATAGTAAGATCAAAAAAAATAATCTTTACAAACTCTTATAACGCAAACACGTCGTCAATAAATTCAGCCCCACTCTTTGAATATTCTTCCTCACTGGCACCTTTTCCGCCAGTAAAATCAACAATGTCCTGTGGATCTTTACCTTCGATCGTTGTGTGGCCAATGCTCAGCGCAACGGTTGGCGGCTCGACATCTGCGCCTTTACTTGTGTGAAATTCAAAATGATCGGCCATGTCGGTTTCCTTTGGTTAAGTTGAACCCAACATAAAAGATCGCCAAACCAATCGCTGTGCGCAATGTCACGAATTTCAAAAGTAATCTAAAAAGCAAGGGCCGGCTTAAATCACCGCCGAAACTCCTGCTCGCGCACAACCGTTCCCCACGCCTCACCCTCGTTTTCCGAAAACAACGTGAACCCAAAACTCTCGTATAAATGACGCGCTGGCTGCAATTCCGCAAACGTCGTCAGCCAAATGCGCCCCTCTGCGTGGGCATCTGCGTGCGCAACCGCACGCCCCAACAAATCACGCCCGATACCCGTCCCGCGACACCGATCCGCCGCGATAAACCACCGCAAATGCGCACCCCGCTCCCCGAAGCAGAGTCATTCAAATCCAGAATAAGCGACGCCGCAACACCCCCTTCATCCACCCCAAGCAAAACCAAATCATGCGCCCCAAACCGCCCCACAAACTGCGTCAACTCCCGCGCAACCTTAGCCTCAAAGAAAGTCCCAAACCCCCAATGCCGCGCATAATGCGCCCCATGCAACGCCACGATTGTACCGAGCGCGCCCGGCAAAAGCTGCTCAACAATTTCCATGTTTTCTCCAGACAGACGTAGCGTAATATCTATTCCAAAATAATTCCAACATTTTTACACCGCGAGCAATCGCCAATTCCGCTAATCACCACATCCAAATAGGGCCCACGCGCGGAAAAATTTCTCCCATCCTCTTTCGTAAACGAGACCCAACGATCATGGGTTTGAAACACAGTTGTCACACGTCCAGTTTTTAAAAATGCAATCGCTTCATCCCATGGAACCTCACCTTCAGGTTCTACTGCCATGCAACCAGCCAGTGTGCCGATCACTAAAATATTCAGCAATAAATATCTCATTTTCCGATTAAACAACGAAACACCTGCTACAATCAAGCAAACGGACAAACGCTACCCACCAAACCAGACACCCACCGCTCGATCCCCAGATCGAGCTAAAAGTCATGCTTAGATTAGTGGCAGGGCTTTGGCCCCACTCCGCCAGCCAAAATCGCCCCTAATCAAAGCCAAAGTCCGAGAACGCTCTAAGCTCCGTTTAAGAGCTATCCCGCCACCTATTAACTATAGGATACCGCCGATCCAACCAAAACGCCTTATGCGTCAACCTCGGGCCAGGCGCGGACTGAAACCGCTTATATTCCGAAATCATAACCAAATGCTCGATCCACTTTACCGTCGCGCGATCAAACCCAGCCGCAACAATATCCGCGACAGACATATCCTCGTCCACCAGCAGTTCCAGAATACCATCCAGCACCGCGTAATCGGGCAAGCTGTCTGAATCCTTCTGATCGTTACGCAATTCCGCTGTCGGCGGCTTCTCGATAATATTCACAGGAATAACGGCACCCACAGGCCCCATCATCCAGTCACGGTGGTTCTCATTCCTCCAACGACAACTCTCAAAAACCCGCATTTTGTACAGGTCTTTGATCGGGTTATACCCCCCCGCCATATCGCCATAGATCGTGGCATAGCCCACCGCCACCTCGGATTTATTGCCCGTTGTCAGCACCATTTCGCCAAATTTGTTGGACAACGCCATCAACAACAGCCCCCGTAATCGCGACTGGATGTTTTCCTCTGTCACGTCAGGCTCAGTGCCTTCAAAAAACGGCGCCATCGTGTTGGTCACAGCTGCGCGCGTTTCTGCAATCGAAATCGTGTCCAGTTTCACACCCAGATTTGCCGCCAATTCCGCCGCATCATCCAAGCTGTTTTGCGCCGTATACTCCGACGGCATCATCACACAGCGCACGTTTTCAGCCCCGAGCGCATCCACTGCAATCGTCGCAACAATCGCGCTATCAATCCCGCCAGACAGGCCCAAAACCACCTTTTTGAACCCTGTTTTGCCCATATAATCGCGCAATCCTTGCGTCATCACGCGGTAATCCTGCTCCCACTCATCCACATAGGCAATCTTTTCACCTTCCAACGCTTCCCACGCACCGTCTGCGCCGCGCTCAAAATCAACATGGGTAATCGCCTCATCAAACAGCGGCATTTGCATCGCCAAGCGCCCACCACGGTTCAGCACAAACGAGCCGCCATCAAACACCTGATCATCCTGCCCGCCAACCATGTTCAGATACACCAGCGGCATGTCATTTTCGACAACCCGCGCCACCATCGCCGACAATCGTCGATCAAATTTGTTGCGATAATACGGCGAACCATTGGGCACGACCAAAATCTCCGCACCGGATTCTGCCAAGGCCTCAGACACATCCTCATGCCACGCATCTTCGCAAATCGGGTTACCAATGCGCACGCCGTTCAAACTATACGGCCCCGCAATCGGCCCTTTGTCGAACAACCGCTCCTCATCGAACACATGGGTATTTGGCAATTCATGCTTGCGCAAGGTCGCCACAATTTCGCCGCCACGCAGAATGAAATAGGCATTATACAGCTTATCCCCCTCCAACAGGGGCGCGCCAATCCCAATGCTCGGCCAGGTATCACACTGCTTGGCCAGCATCTCCACATGCGCCATCGCATCACGCGTGAACGCCTCGCGTAACACCAAATCCTGCACCTGATACCCCGTCACAAACATCTCTGGCAGCACCAGCATATCCGCACCAGCCAACGCAGCAACGCCGTGCGCCTCGGCTGCTTTTGCAATGTTGCCCGCAAAATCCCCCACCGTCGGGTTCAATTGCGCCAATGTCAGCCTCAGTTTATCAGTCATGATCGCGCTCCTCGAAAAAATTTTATTTCCGTTAGAGCCAAATGGCCCCAAAAATACAAGATGCAAGAATCCTTGTCACAGAAATTCCAAGCACTTACACTCCTCATAATTACAAAAGACCTAGGGAGCGCGGCATTTGATGCCGTGGGGAAATTTTGACCAAGACAATAACGCTGATCCACGCCGCTACTGCCGCCGTTTTATTGGGCCTCGCGCCTGCCCCCCTGCTTGCGCAAACCGAACAGATCGTCACCAAACAATACGACACGGGCGGCATCTACGAAGGCACGTTCAAAGACGGCAAACAACACGGCACTGGCTCCTACAGCCTACCAAACGGCTATGAATACAAGGGTCAGTGGGTAGACGGCGAAATCCAAGGCCCCGGGGTCGCTAAAGTCCCCAACGGCTCCA
>JASJIO010000149.1:0-5893 GCA_037625035.1 Amylibacter sp. | reverse complement strand
ATCCTGTTCGCCGCCCTCGGTGAACTCGTCGTGGAAAAAGCAGGCGTCCTAAACCTTGGCGTTGAGGGCATGATGATCATCGGCGCGGTCTGCGGTTTCATCGCCGCTGTCACCACAGGGTCTCCTTGGCTCGGCTTCGTCTTCGGCGCGATCTGCGGCGCAGCACTGTCGATGATATTCGCAATCCTCACGCAGTACCTCTTGGCAAACCAAGTCGCCTCTGGCCTCGGCCTCACCATGTTTGGCCTCGGCTTTGCCGCCCTTCTGGGGCACAAATATTCAGGTATCAAACCACCCAAATTCCACTCCATCGACATCCCAGTCCTCACTGATCTGCCCGTCGTCGGCCCGCTGTTGTTTGGCCACGACCCGATGGTCTACATCTCTATCCTTATGGTCTTTGTCGTCTGGTATTTCCTCAATCGCACCCGCGCGGGCTTAGTGCTACGTGCAGTGGGCGAAAACCACGACGCCGCCCACGCGCTTGGCTACAAAGTCATCCGCATCCGCATCATGGCAATCGGCTTTGGCGGCGCGATGGGGGGCATGGGCGGCGCGTACCTTTCCCTTGTGCGCGTCCCGCAATGGACCGAGGGCATGACCGCGGGCGCAGGCTGGATCGCATTGGCCCTTGTGGTGTTCGCCAGCTGGAAACCTGGGCGCACTTTGGTCGGTGCTTACCTTTTTGGGGGCGTCACTGTGCTGCAACTCAACCTGCAAGCGGCAGGATTATCCATCTCACCTGCATATTTGTCGATGACTCCTTACCTCGTTACCATTATTGTCCTTGTCATAATGTCTGCCGACAAAGCCCGCTCCAGCCTGAATGCACCTGCATCGCTGGGCAAGCTGTTTCACGCAACGACATAACCGAAATAAACAACCAATCGCCGCTCGCGCGATAAACCAACTAGGAGAGACCCTAAATGAAACTCATTAAAACACTGCTTGCAGGCGCTGCCATCGCCACAGGCTTGGCTGGCGCTGCCACTGCCGAAGATAAACTGAAAGTCGGCTTTATCTATGTCGGCCCAACTGGCGATTTCGGCTGGTCCTACGAACACGACCAAGGCCGCAAAGCCGTTGTCGAAGCATTGGGTGACAAAGTCGAAACGTCTTACCAAGAATCAGTGCCAGAAGGCGCAGATGCAGAACGTGTTATGACGCAAATGGCGTTGTCAGGTCACAAACTGATCTTCACAACATCCTTTGGCTACATGGACCCAACACTGAACGTTGCCAAGAAATTCCCAGACGTAAAGTTTGAACACGCAACTGGCTTCAAACGGGCCGACAACGTGTCCACATACTCTGCTCGCTTTTACGAAGGCCGCACAGTTATTGGTCACATCGCGGGTCACATGACCGAAACCAACACCATCGGTTACATCGCGTCTTTCCCAATTCCAGAAGTTATCCGTGGCATCAACGCGTCCTACCTTGCAGCCAAAGCGGTGAACCCAGATGTGAAGATGAAAATCGTATGGGTCTACACTTGGTTTGATCCAGGCAAAGAAGCAGACGCTGCAAACGCGTTGATCGGCCAAGGCGCTGACATCATCATGCAACACACCGATTCCCCAGCTGCCATGACGATCGCAGAAGAAAAAGGCATCTTCGCCTTTGGCCAAGCATCCGACATGAAGCAGTTCGGTCCAAACGCACGCCTGTCTTCCATCATCGACAACTGGTCCCCATACTATATCGCCCGCACCAAAGCGGTTCTTGACGGCACATGGGCATCGACCGACACATGGGACGGTATCGCACCTGGCATGGTTGGCATCGGCGAGTTTTCCGACAAGGTTCCAGCAGATGTTCAAGCATCAGCCAACGCCATCATCGAGAAACTGAAATCAGGCGAAATGCACTCCTTCACTGGCCCAATCAACAAGCAAGACGGTTCTGCTTGGTTGGCTGAAGGCGAAACTGCTGACGACGGCACATTGGCTGGCATGAACTACTACGTAGAAGGCATCGACGGCGAAGTACCTAACTAATCGTTTTTCAGTTTCTTATAAAATAGGCGGATCGCCAAAAGCCTGAGAGCGCGACAGCGCGGCAAGGTTTTGGTGGTTCACTTTAAACTGAAAAGACGACGACGTTTTTCAACAAACGACAACGAAGGCCCCGCACAGAGCAATCCGCGCGGGGCTTTTTTGTTTGAATAAGCAATTTAAAACCACCATATTTTTGCACAGCAGCCAACGTCCGCTTTGGAACCGTTCCGGGGTTACGTTTCTCAAACTTTCTGGAGCGCGCCCTCGTCGATACTGACCACATGCCCCGTTTCGGGAAACGCGCCAGTTGTGACGTCTGTGATATATTCTCTATACGCTGCCACCCGCTCTTCTTGGAGCCGATCACGTTCGGATGCAAAGTTCCGGTATGTTTTTGCATGGCGTGGGATATGTCCTCTATTTTCGCCTAATAGGTCTGCCGAGAATAGATATTGCGCTTCGCACCCACCCCCTGATCCTAGTGAGATCGTCAGCATTGATGTGCGCCCAGTGATCTCGGTCGCGAGATTTGCGGCCACGACTTCCATCTCGACGGCAAATGCTCCTGCGGCTTCGAAGTCTTGCACCTGTTTCCAAATCATCTTGGCCTGCGCGAGCGTGCATCCCACAGCGCGATAGCCCCCTGTCCACGTCGCTTTTGGTGGAACCAGCCCCACGTGGCAAATCACCGGCACGCCTTCGCGCGCCAGCACCTCAACGATCCGCGGGCTCATGCCGCAATACACCGATTGGGCACCAGCCTGCATCGCCGCCATTGCATCACGTAAAACTTCGTTCGCATCCGCATGTTTGCCCCAAGGCATACCGAACTGGAAATGCGAATTTGGCACACAATTGGCGAAATGCGCCCGCTCGGGAATAAACGCGGTGCCGATCATGTCCATGCCCGCCTCAGACGCTGCAATAGCCTCCTCTTCTCGGGCGACCTGAACATAGGCAAGTTGGCGGATGCCTTTAGCGTCCAATAGGTCTTTGACGGTCATTGCTGGCATGTTTTATTTCCCCATAATCCGTTTGCGACGTTCTTTTATAAGCGCGTCAGCCTCGTTTGTACCATCATGGAACGAACCAAAGAATTTGTCCCACGGAACTTCAAGCGAGCCGTAATTACATTCGAAATATCGGTGGTGCATTTGATGATGGAACGTGCCCAACGCCAGTCGATTTTCGTCCTTCACCTCCAATCCCTCAAAGCCGGTGTGCGTCGTGGCCGCTGTCAGCGTGTAGTATTGCAAGTGGAACAGGATGTGGACCGGGTGCGCAGCGACGACCCAATGAATCAGAACAGAACCCAAGAAAATCACATGCTCCACGGGGTGCATCGACAAACCAGACCACGGGCCAACATTGATATTGCGGTAATGCAGCGAGTGAACGTGTTTGTAAAAAAACGGAATGTCCAAAAAACGGTGTATCCAATCAAAATAAAAGCTCTCCCAAATCGGGATCAACAAGAACATCGCGACGAACCAGACCGGATGCGCCGCCCATGTGAGCATCGGCGCATATCCATTCGCCAGCGCCCAGAACATCAGCACCTCATAGGCTGTCCAGATCGTGACGCCACATGCCAGCGTCCAGAACATATTGTCTTTGATTTGCCCGCCCAAGGTAAATTGGCAACCATTTTTCATTAACGGGCGCGAGTCATAACGCAGTTCTTTGCCCTGCTTGGTGAAGGTGTGGAAATACAGGTGCAGCCTGCCTGCTACTGTGATCATCAGGATCAGATTGCGAATATACATCTCTGTGCTCCAGCCCAAGGCCAGCGTTTTAGTTTCCTCCAACGGGGGCTGGAACCAATAGAACGATACAAAAGAAAGGCCTACAATGATCAGTTTTTCGGTGATCAAAGACCAAGAATTCCAAACCCAAGCGAGCATCTCTAACGGGTGCAATGGCCACCGGAAGAACGGCGAAACTTTAAGCGGGACGTTCTGAACATGGTTCCAACCTTTAAGGGGGGCTTCATCCATTTCAATCGCTTTCCTATCAGAATTTGTCATCCCAGATTGACAGATATCAGAACACATGAAAAACAGATTAAACTGACTAATTAAATCGGATTTTCAGAGGTCCTCATGGCAATTTCCCTCAAGGCAATGGAATATTTCACGACAGCTTTGCGGCATGGGAGCATTTCAAAAGCTGCTGCTGAGCTTAACATCGCCGCCTCAGCGATCGGGGCTGCGATTGATCAGGTCGAAGCCACCTTTGATCTTACGCTTGCCGTACGACAACGATCACGCGGGATTGCAGCCAATGCCAGCGGGCGGCAGGTCGCCCAGAAATTCGAGTTGTTGTTGGAGGATTATGCTGCGGTTTTGGCTGAGGGGGCCGACCTGAAACAAGCACTCAGTGGCACGTTACGCATCGGATACTATGCACCGATTGCGCCTGCTTTCCTGCCCCCGATCCTTGCGGGTTTCGTGCCCAAAGGGAACGATGTCACCCTTCATCTAGAAAAATGTGACAACGATAGCGCCCAAGACGGATTGCTGCAGGGGCGCTACGACGCCATTCTTTTTGTAAGCGAAGATGTCCGTCCACCTGTCGACTTTGATGTCTTGATCCAAGCACCGGCTTATTGCCTTGTCCCTGTCGATCATGCCTTTGCCCGACAGTCCAGCGTCACCGTTGCGCAGATTGCGACTCAGCCCTTGGTTGTTCTCAATCGCCCCGTCGCGGCACCATATTATCAAAACCTGTTCGTTGCCCACGCGAATGACATAACAATCGCTGTTTACGCCAATTCGACCGAGATGGTTCGAAGCCTCGTCAGCGCGGGCCATGGGTGCGCCATTTTGAACATGCAGCCTTTGACCCAACAAAGCTATTGCGGGGCGACGCTGGTTGGAATTCCAATATCAGACCCTTTGCCACCTTTGACACTGTCAATTGGCTACGACAAAGCGCGCCCCCGCCGATTAGTCCAACATTTTGTCGAAGCATGTCGCGCGCATTTTGTACCAACCGGGCCACAACAGTGCTTGGTTGAACTACAAATTGGATAGATAAGCAGGCATTCAGTTGAAACACACGGACGGTAGGTTTGTCCCACATTGCCGCCGTTGGCATGGTATTTTTGTTCAAAATTGGTGTACACTTGCAGCGAAGCTCGGCTGTTAGCCTAAACTACCGAACTCAGCCTACTTGTAATCATATACGATGCATGATTAATACGGCGTCCTCACTAAGAAAGTCTGCATACCCTATGGCTGATCCCTGCATGAAAATTGTGTTGGTAACACCTGAAATTCCGTACAACACTGGCGCTATTGGCAGGACCTGCGTTGCGTTGAACCTAGAGCTGATCCTGATTAAACCTTACGGGTTTTCCCTCGACGAGAAAGCCGTACGACGGGCTGGAACCGACTACTGGAAATATGTTCTTCTTAACGAATATGACAATTGGCAATGTTTTTTGGATGATCGCAAGCCATCTTCTGAAAGCCTTTTCTTTTTTGAGGAACACGGTGCGCAAACCGTCTATGACGCTGACTATCAACTGGATTCGTATTTGGTATTTGGTTGTGAATCCAAAGGCCTACCATTGGGGATACTAAATGGAATGGAAGACCAAACGTTCAGTTTGCCCATGCTAGATCAACGTGTTCGATCTCTCAATTTGGCAAATGTAGCCACAGCAGTTATCTATCAAGCAATGCGAACTCAGTTGGGCGGTTGAAAGCGGCAATCGGTGCAAAAGCAGCGAAAGTTCACTTTGTCCCTGTGGTTTCAACTGGTCGCCGCAACACATGCTTCAAATTTCTCTGCTGGGGTTTGGTATTGCAAGGTCTTTCTGGGCCGCTCATTAAGCTGGCGTGCGACAGCGCTGAGTTTGGCCGGACTGAAGCCCGATATATCAGTTC
>JASJIO010000148.1:0-11227 GCA_037625035.1 Amylibacter sp. | reverse complement strand
CGATGTTGTTCCTGGGTGCGGGTTCGGTCATCCACGCGATGCACCACGAGCAAGACATGCGCAATTATGGCAACCTACGTAAGAAAATCCCGTATACGTTTTGTGCCATGATGATCGGCACGCTTGCCATCACGGGTGTTGGCATTCCGCTAACGCACATTGGTTTTGCAGGGTATCTGTCCAAAGATGCAATCATCGAGAGCGCCTTTGCAGGTGGCACTGGTGTTGCTACTTATGCGTTTATCATGCTGGTTATCGCGGCGTGTTTCACCAGCTTTTATTCTTGGCGGCTGATGTTCCTAACCTTTTTCGGCGAAGAACGCGGCGATCACCACACACACGACCACGCAAAAGAAAGCCCGTTTGTGATGATTGTTCCATTGGGTGTTCTCGCACTTGGCGCAATTTTCGCGGGTATGTATTGGTACGAAGATTTCTTTGGCCACCACGTAGAGGAATGGTTTGAATACGCGGTCTACATGAACCACGAAACTAATCACGTGATCCACGATGCGCATAGCGTGCCAAATTGGGTCAAGGTAAGCCCGTTTGTGGCCATGTTGATCGGCTTTTGTGTCAGCTGGATTTTCTACATCTGGAACCCGGAGCTTCCTAAGAAATTGGCGGCACAACAACGCCATCTGTATCAATTCTTGCTCAACAAATGGTACTTTGATGAACTTTACGACATGATTTTTGTACGCCCTGTGATGTGGCTCGGTACGTTCTTGTGGAAACGCGGAGACGGCACGATAATCGACGGCGCGCTTAACGGTTTGGCCATGACGGTTGTACCTTGGTTCACGCGGCTCGCGGGCCGTGCTCAATCTGGATATTTGTTCCACTACGCATTCGCGATGTTCGTGGGATTGGCTGCAATCATTACATGGTTTGCAATCGGCGGAGGCGCACACTGATGGATAACCTACTTTCTATTGTCACCTTCCTGCCGCTTCTAGCAGCCATCGTTCTTGTCGTGTTTTTGCGCGGTGATGATGCAGCGGCACAGTTGAATGCCAAACGTGTTGCCCTTGTGGCCACGCTGGCGACATTTGTAATTTCCATTGCGATTTACACGCAGTTTGATCCAAACGACACTGGCTTTCAGCTGGTTGAGGAATACGAATGGTTTGGTGGGCTGAACTATAAACTTGGCGTGGACGGGATTTCTGTTCTGTTCGTTTTGCTTACCACGTTCCTTATGCCGGTTGTGATCGGCGCTTGTTGGTCCGTAAATAAACGCGTCAAAGAATACATGATCCTGTTCTTGATCCTAGAAACGCTGATGATTGCGGTGTTCTGTTCGCTCGATCTGATCATGTTCTACGTGGTATTCGAAGCAGGCCTTATCCCGATGTTTCTGATTGTCGGGATTTGGGGTGGTCAAAACCGCATTTATGCGGCGTTCAAATTCTTCCTTTATACGCTGTTTGGCTCCGTTCTGATGCTGGTCGCGATGCTCGCGATGTGGTGGGATGCAGGCACAACAGATATTCCGACTTTGCTGGAACACACTTTCGCTTCTGAAACGTTCTCTGTTGCGGGTATCACCGTTATTGGCGGGATGCAGACAATCCTGTTCCTTGCGTTCTTTGCCAGTTTTGCGGTGAAAATGCCGATGTGGCCTGTTCACACTTGGCTGCCTGATGCCCACGTGCAAGCCCCAACGGCGGGTTCTGTTGTTCTTGCGGCGATCCTGTTGAAAATGGGGGGGTACGGCTTCATTCGGTTCAGTTTGCCAATGTTCCCTGTGGCCGCTGATTTGATGGCGACCTTTGTTATGACCCTGTCAGTAATCGCAATCATCTACACGTCGCTGGTGGCGATGATGCAAGAAGATATGAAAAAGCTGATCGCCTATTCATCCGTCGCGCACATGGGTTTTGTGACGATGGGGATCTTCACGCTGAACCAACAAGGCTTGGACGGTGCGATCTTTCAGATGATCAGCCACGGCTTTATCTCTGGTGCGCTGTTCTTGGGCGTTGGTGTGATTTACGATCGGATGCACACCCGCGAGATTGATGCCTACGGTGGCCTTGTGGTTCGGATGCCTGCCTTTGCGTTGGTGTTCATGTTGTTCACGATGGCGAACGTCGGCTTGCCAGGCACCTCTGGTTTTGTCGGCGAATTTTTAACGCTGACGGCTGCTTTCCAAGCGAATACTTGGATCGCCTTCGGGGCAACTTCGGGTGTTATCCTGTCGGCTGCGTATGCTTTGTGGCTGTATCGTCGGGTTGTCTTTGGTGATCTGATAAAAGAGAGCCTCAAAACCATTACCGACATGGATCGCCGCGAGCGTTTGATGATGGTGCCACTCGTTATTATGACCTTGTTGTTGGGCATTTACCCCGCGCTGGTTCTTGATCTGATCGGTCCATCTGTCGCCAACCTTGTTGAACACGTACAATCTGCAACGCCAGAAACTGTGAAAGCCGCAGTTTCCACGGCCAGCCATTAACGGAGCAGGAAGACATGATTTCCAGCGACCTAAGTATCGTCTTACCAGAGGTAATCCTCGCGGTGTTTTCAATGGCAGCTTTGATGTTCGCCGTTTACACGAAAAAGGACGACACAGCGCCTGTCGTAACTTGGGCAACAGCAGGGGTGATGATCGCACTTGGCCTGTGGATTGCATTTTTGCCAATGGCAAACCGCACAGCGTTTAATGGTGCGTTTGTGGATGACGGTTTTGCGCGATTTGCAAAGGTTCTGATGCTTTGGGCCAGCGCGATTATGTTGCTGCTAAGCCAAGATTATCTGCGCCGTAACGATATGTTCAAATTCGAATACCCGATCCTGATCGCACTTGCGACAGTGGGCATGATGATGATGGTGTCTGCTGGCGATTTGATGGCACTTTACATGGGGCTAGAGCTGCAATCCCTCGCGCTTTACGTTATCGCAGCGTTCCGTCGTGACAGCTTGAAATCTACTGAAGCTGGGCTGAAATACTTTGTTCTTGGCGCATTGTCTTCGGGCATGCTGCTGTATGGCGCGTCGTTTGTGTACGGTTACACAGGCACAACAAACTTTGAGGGTATCGCGTCGACCATTCAAGACGGCAAGATGGAACTTGGCATGATCTTTGGTCTTGTTTTCTTGTGTGTTGGTATGGCGTTCAAAATCTCCGCAGCACCGTTCCACATGTGGACGCCTGATGTGTATGAAGGCTCACCAACTCCCGTTACGGCGTTCTTTGCGACCGCGCCAAAAGTGGCGGCAGGTGGGTTGTTTGCCCGCGTGATGTTTGATGCCTTTGATGGCGCACAAGCCGACTGGACCCAAATCGTTGCGTTCCTATCGCTGGTGTCGATGTTCCTTGGCGCAGTTGCCGCGATTGGGCAAACCAACATCAAACGTCTGATGGCGTATTCTTCAATTGCGCACATGGGGTTCGCGTTGATGGGCTTGGCCGCTGGTACAGAAGAGGGTGTTAAGGCCCTGCTGATTTACCTTGCGATTTATGTGGTGATGAACATCGGTACTTTCGCCTTTATCCTGAACATGGAAAAAGATGGGCGCGCCGTGACTGATATCCGCAGTTTAGGCCAGTATTCCAAACGCGAACCGGGTAAGGCTGCTGCTTTGACGGTACTTTTGTTCTCGCTTGCAGGCATTCCACCAATGGTTGGTTTCATCGGTAAGTTGTTCGTACTTCGTGCAGTCGTTGGCGCAGACATGGCATGGCTTGCTGTCGCAGGCGTAATCGCATCTGTAATCGGTGCATTTTATTACCTGCGCATCATCTACTACATCTACTTTGGCGATGACGTCGAAGGTCTTGATGGTCGCATGCCTGGTCTGCATTATGTCGTGCTTATGGGTGCGGCTGCGATCATGCTCTTTGGTATTATCAACCCGTTCGGCATCGAAGGATATGCGGCAATCGCTGCTGAATCCTTGCTGCAATAATGCAAGATTGGCCCGAGGGCACACAGAGATTTGTCTTTGACACAATCGACAGCACAATGGCCGAGGCCCGCCGACAAGCCCCTGCAATCGCGGGGGCTGCTTGGTTTTCAGCGCACGAGCAAACAGCTGGCACGGGGCGACGGGGCAGGGCGTGGGACAGCCAGAATGGTAATTTCGCAGCCTCCCATTTGATCCGTCCAGATACCACACCAGATCAACTCGCGCTGCGCAGTTTTGTAGCGGCGCTCGCGCTCTATGATACTTTGGTTTCGTTGACCGGGCGCGCAGAACTGTTTGCATTGAAATGGCCAAATGATGTGCTTTTAAACGGTGGGAAATTGGCAGGAATTTTACTGGAGACCTTGAACGAGGGCCGTGGAAATCCTGCGCTTGTCATTGGAATAGGGGTAAACCTTGCGACGTTACCGATTGCTGCCAAATTAGAGGCAACATCGACAACGCCCAAGTCCTTGGCACAAGAAACGGGTATGCAAATAGCGCCTGAAATGTTCCTTGATGCACTTGCGCCGCGTTTCCAGCATTGGGAAACCCAGCTATCCACATTTGGCTTCGCCCCTATCCGTACAGCATGGCTGGCGCAGGCCGCAAACATTGGCAAAACAATCACTGCCCGTATGGCAGGAAACAGTATCACTGGGGTGTTCAAGGCGGTGGACGAAACGGGCGCTCTTATACTACAAGCGCCAGATGGTAAGCATGTTATCACTGCTGCCGAAATTTCTTTTTAAGGACGACCCAAGTAATGCTGCTTGCTATCGATGTCGGAAATACCAATACCGTCTTTGCTGTTCATGATGGCAATGCGTTTTTGGCCGAATGGCGGTGTGCAACAGAACACGCCCGAACAGCGGATCAATACTATGTTTGGTTGCGCAACTTGATGCAGCTAAACGATATTCCAACCAGCATCGGGCGTGTCGTGATTTCGTCCGTTGTGCCCCAAGTTGTGTTCAATCTACGTGTCCTTTGCGACAAATATTTTGATTGCCGTCCCGTTGTGGTTGGCAAATCTGAAACCGAACTTGGTGTCCCTGTGCGGGTTGATGAAGGCACGCTGGTGGGCGCGGATCGATTGGTAAACACGGTTGGCGCGTATAATAGATACGGCGGTGATTTGATCGTTGTGGATTTTGGCACTGCAACCACTTTTGATGTGGTTGATCAAGACGGCGCGTACATCGGCGGTGTCATTTCGCCCGGCGTAAACTTGTCAATCAAAGCCCTTCACGAAGCAGCTGCGGCGCTGCCCCATATTGATGTGTCTATGCCAGATAATGTGATTGGCACGAATACGCTTGTGTGTATGCAATCTGGCGTGTTTTGGGGCTATATCGGCCTGATCGAAGGCGTATGTAAAAAGATACGAGAAGAACATCCAAGACCCATGAAAGTGATCGGTACAGGTGGCCTTGCGGGGTTATTTGAACGTGGAACCGATCTATTCGAAACAACTGATAGTGACCTAACATTGCACGGGCTTGTCCTGATTGCAGATAAAAATAGAGGCTAATAAATGAGCAATTCCAAACGTTTGATCTTTCTTCCACTAGGTGGCGCAGGGGAGATCGGTATGAACATGTACCTTTACGGCTATGGCCCACGCGACAAAGAACGCTTCATTCTTGTTGATGTTGGCGTGACCTTTCCAACAATGGACGGAACACCCGGTGTTGATCTAATCATGCCAGATACTGCATACATCGAAGCCCGCGCTGATCGACTGGACGGTATCTTTATCACCCACGCGCACGAAGATCATATTGGTGCTTTGGGGCATTTGTACGGACGTCTTGGCGCACCGATTTTTACACGGAAATTTACGGGTGCTGTGGCACGCGCAAAGATGGAAGAACACAATCAAGATATCGGTAATGTCGAAATCATGGAAGCGTGGCCAGAACAGGTTGAACTGGGCGCATTCAAGGTTGGCTTCATGCCTGTGTCCCATTCAATTCCAGAAGCATCGGGCCTGGTTATCGACACTCCTGCGGGGCGGGTCGTTCACACCGGCGACTTTAAGCTGGATCATGATCCAATCGTCGGCGAGGCGTATAATCCAGATCTGTACCGCGAAATTGCCAAGGGCGGCGTTCAAGCGTTGGTTTGTGACAGCACGAATGTGTTTTCGAAACATGCCGGTCAATCGGAATCTGGTCTCGGGCCGCACATCACAAAGCTGATGAAAGATGCCTCTGGTATGGTTGTCGCAACGACCTTTGCATCGAACGTGGCGCGTTTGAAAACTCTTGCACAGGCGGGTGTTGATTCAGGGCGATCTGTCGTGGTTCTTGGCCGCTCGATGAAAAAGATGCTCAGCTATGCACATTTTGCAGGCTTGATTGATAATTTCCCACCTGTTGTTGATATCGAAGACGCACGTGATATTCCCCATGAAAACCTGATGTTGCTGGTCACTGGCAGCCAAGGGGAACGCCGCGCGGCATCCGCACAATTGGCGAATGGCAAGTATTTGGGCATGCAAATGCGCGAAGGCGATACGTTCCTGTTTTCCAGCAAAACCATTCCTGGAAATGAAATTGGCGTTGGTCGCATCGTGAACGCCCTCAGTGAAATGGGCGTAAACGTCGTGGATGAAAAGGCGGGGCATTATCACGTGTCAGGCCATGCCAACGGCCCTGATCTTGCGGAAATCCACGGCATCTTCAAACCAAAGATGTTGATCCCGATGCACGGCGAACATCGTCATTTTCGTGCCCATGCCGCGCTGGCAGCTGAACGTAATATCCCGTCGGTGATCGCAAGCAATGGCGCGTTGGTTGATCTGACCGGGGACACGCCAAACATCGTGAGCCACATTGAAACTGGGCGCATCTATCTGGATGGCAAACATTTGATAGGCGCTTATGACGGTGTTGTTTTGGAACGGATGCGCATGGCCATCCGTGGTGTGGTTGTTGTCAGTTTGTTATTTGAAGACAACGCGTTGATAGGCGAAAGCTGGGCCGAGATTTTGGGCCTGCCTGACACCGGTGCGATGGAACCTGCCTTGAAAGAGGTCTTGGAACGCGCAATCGACGAAGAGTTGCTGAGTGCTAAAAAGAACCTGTTAGCAAGCGACGATGACGTTGAGCGTTTGGTTGGACGCACTGTTTCGCGCGTTTGCCGTGATTTGGTCGGCAAAAAGCCGGTTGTCAAAGTTTTGATCAACCGGCTTGTAGATTAGACGAATCGATAATTACGCTTCGGTGTCGTCGTTTTCGGAGACTGGTGCTTCTGCCACCACGTCTTCGATTTCGACTTCGTTTTCTGCTTCAGCTTTGTTTCGTGACGCGCGCTTAATCTCGAAGGTGCGCATCATAAACGCTGGAACGTGATCGCCCATTCCAACCGATTTCTGGCGGTTGTCTTGGCGGTTTCCACCACGTTGGTTGCCCTTTTCAGACCGCTCGCGCATTTCAGGCACTTCTTTTTCGGGCACGTCCTTCGCAGCATGTTCCTGCTTTGGCTCGCGTTCCTGTTTGGGTTCACGTTCTTTCTTGGGTGCGCGTTCGCGCTTCGGCTCATGCTGTTTCTCTGCAGTGCGATCCGAATTGCTAGTGTTTGCAACACCTGGCGCGTCCATGCGGTCGATTTTCTTTTCGACCAGTTCTTCGATTTTATCCAGATGCTTTTGCTCGAACGGCAAAACCAAGGTAATGGCTTTGCCTTCGCGACCTGCACGACCAGTACGGCCGATGCGATGAACATAGTCTTCAGCGTGAATTGGCACATCAAAGTTGATGACATGGCTTACGGCCGGAACATCCAGCCCACGCGCGGCAACATCAGAGGCGATCAATAGCTTTAGGTTCCCAGCACGAAACCCATCTAGGGTTTGTGTGCGAATTTTTTGATCCAAATCACCGTGAATAGCGCCCGCGTCAAAACCGTTTTTCTTCAACGATTTCATTACGATATCAACTTCTGATTTTCTATTACAGAAAATGATGGCGTTTGTCAGCGTATCGCCTTCTTGCTTTAGAATGTCGCGCAATAGCGCGCGCTTTTCCTTGGCTTCATTGCTGCGATTAGATGCTTTGAACAGGCAAACTTTCTGCTCAATTGTTTCAGATGTCGTAGCTTGACGCGCAACTTCTACTCGCTCAGGATTTTGCAAGAATTCTTGCGTGATCCGCGTGATTTCAGGGGCCATAGTGGCCGAGAAAAACAACGTTTGGCGTGTGAATGGCGTAAGTTTGAAAATACGCTCGATATCAGGAATAAAGCCCATGTCGAGCATACGGTCGGCTTCGTCCACAACCATGATTTGCACGCCCGTCAGCATCAGTTTGCCGCGCTCAAAATGATCGAGCAAACGACCAGGGGTGGCAATCAAAACATCGACGCCTCTGTCGATAAGTTTGTCTTGTTCCTTAAAACTAACACCGCCAATCAAAAGCGCCATCGTCAACTTGCAATGTTTTGCGTAATTTTCAAAGTTTTCAGCCACTTGCGCTGCCAATTCACGCGTCGGGCAAAGCACCAGCGAACGTGGCATGCGCGCGCGGGCACGGCCTTTGGCAAGTTTGGTAATCATCGGCAGCGTAAAACTGGCGGTTTTCCCTGTGCCTGTTTGGGCAATACCCAAAACATCGCGGCCTGCGAGGGCGAGCGGAATAGCAGCTGCTTGGATTGGAGTAGGGTTTTCGTACCCTGCTTCTTCGATGGCCATCAGGACTTTTGGGTCCAGATCCAGATCGGTAAATTTTGTCATTAGAGCCTGTTTGTTGCGGCGTTAAAATAATGCCGCAGTGTAAGGGCGGCCGGAGCTCCGTATCGAGCTCTTTCGTCTGAGACTTCACATAACGGGTTTTGGCGAGGAGTCAATCAACTGCCCTTGTAAATAGGGGAATTGAGCCAATTTAGCGCAATTAAGGGCGGTTTGGAAACAATCAGCGGCTTGTGGCCCCCCGTAAATGAGGGTGCTGCGCGTTAAATCCAATCAAAACAGAGGGCTGGCACACTGATCGTTGGCATTTTTCAAATTTGAACATCCCGTGTCGCATCTAGCTTTAGATCAGGATAATCTCGTTCAACGCGGTCGATATCCCATTGTAAACGCGTCATATAAACGGGGTACCCGTCGTGATCCGACGCCATGTGGCCTTTGTTCACGTTCACAAACGCATCCACCTTGTCTTGTGGGCCTGATAACCACCGCGCCGAAGTGAACTGGGATGGCTCAAAGCGCACCGGAATACCGTATTCTAATTCAATTCGACTGGCCAACACCTCGAACTGCAAGGCACCAACAACACCAACAATCCAACCTGCGCCGATCATTGGTTTGAACAGTTTGGCGGCGCCTTCTTCGGCGAATTGATTGAGCGCTTTGTCCAGGTGTTTTGCCTTCATCGGGTCAGTCGCGCGAACGGCTTGCAAAAGCTCGGGTGCGAATGATGGGATGCCTGCAAAACGCAGCGATTCCCCTTCGGTTAGGGCGTCACCGATACGCAATTGGCCGTGGTTGGGAATACCGATGATATCGCCTGCCCATGCTTCCTCGGCTATCTCGCGATCGGAAGCGAGGAACAGCATTGGCGAGGCGATTGCCATTTGTTTTTTAGTACGCACATGGGTCAATTTCATGCCCCGTTTAAAGTGACCAGAACACAGACGAACAAAGGCGATGCGGTCGCGGTGTTTTGGGTCCATGTTGGCTTGAACCTTGAAGACAAAGCCAGAAACCTTTTCCTCGTCTGGGGAAACTTGGCGTTCTGCGGCGGGGCGGATCTGTGGTTTTGGACCGTATGTTGCGATGCCATCCATAAGTTCTTGCACGCCAAATGAGTTGATCGCAGAGCCAAACCAAATTGGGGTCATCGTGCCATCAAGAAAGGCTTGGTGATCTAGTGGAGGCAGCAATTCACGCGCCATTTCAAGTTCCTCGAGGAACTTTTCTAGCAGGTGAGCAGGGACGTGGTCTGCGAGTTTAGGGTCATCTAACCCGCTGATTTTAATAGATTCTGCGATTACGTTGCGATCAGAGCGATCCATCAATTCTAGACGGTTGTTGAGCATGTCGTAACAGCCCATAAATTCCTTGCCGACTCCAATGGGCCAGCTGGCTGGGGTTACGTCAATTGCCAGGTTTTCTTGGATTTCATCAATAATATCAAAGGTGTCGCGGCTTTCACGGTCCATCTTGTTACAGAATGTCAGGATCGGCATGTCGCGCAGGCGGCAAACCTCAAACAGTTTGCGTGTCTGGCTTTCAACGCCTTTGGCCCCATCGATAACCATGATCGCGGCGTCCACTGCGGTAAGCGTACGATAGGTATCCTCTGAGAAATCAGAGTGACCTGGGGTATCAACGAGATTGAACCAGAAATCTTTGAATTCAAACGACATTGCTGAGGCAGAAACCGAGATACCACGGTCTTTTTCCATCTGCATAAAGTCTGATCTGGTGCGCCGTGCTTCGCCTTTTGCACGCACTTGGCCAGCCATTTGAATGGCACCGCCATAGAGGAGGAATTTCTCTGTCAGCGTGGTTTTACCCGCGTCTGGGTGAGAGATAATAGCGAAGGTGCGACGACGGTCGATTTCCGGCGGCAACACAGGCTGATTTGAGGCGTGATCTAACATATCGCGCGTATAGTTAAGGTTTTCGCCGAGGGCAAGAATTTGCAAAAACCAAACGTATGGCAGCTGCATGCAAAACGTCTGCAAAGCGTCGGGAAAGAGTCGTGCAAACGTATGGCACGTGTATGGCAGGGGCCGCGGAACGCTGTTCAAAGTGCGCAATAACCTTTGTTGCGTAAGTTGGACCCATTAAATTTACACTTTTGAGGTAATTATGGCGTCTAAGGCACAGGAAATTTCGCGCGCAGACATGTCCGCAGAGCTAAGAAACTTGCAAGAAGGATTTTACGAGGATTGGGTATCAGGATTGTTACCAGAAATCTGAAATGATATTCTAGTTTTGAATCCGACCAAACCTGCCAAGACCAAAACCACGCTAGGATTTGATGCGGATATGATCGCGTGGTTTCGAAAATTGGGAACTGGGTATCAAGGACGGATGAATTCGATTTTGCGGGTGTACTGGCATTCGTTGTTGTCTGGCAGAATCAAAGCGCATTGGAACGCAGATGCGGTGGCCCCAAATGAACACAATTTGCTTGAAGAATTGCTGACCAAACGGATTGCGCAGCTTGCGCGATCAACTGGCACAAAGGTTCGTTGAACGAGAGCTTACACAATTTTGGCCGTGTTGCGCAGTCCCACGCGCGCTGATCTGAACGGGCGGCGCGATAGGCTTGGCGTCCGCCGTTTCTGCGCACCTCTC
>JASJIO010000147.1:0-3112 GCA_037625035.1 Amylibacter sp. | reverse complement strand
GATGGTTCATCAACCACGCCATTGGTTGCCCAGATGCCCCAACCAATGCTTCCAGTTTTTCAAACAACGATTTTTGCGCCGCCACACCAATCCCCGTTTTCGTCAACAAGGCAGCCGCATAAGCATCCGCTTCATACTCGTCCTGCCGCGACAATCGCGCCGCCAACATGCTCGCCAGCATCCCCGCAATCCACGGTCCAATCCCGGGAATAATCCGCCCAAGCACCATCCCCAGCGCCACACGAATTGCATTTTGCCCCGAAAAATCTATCATCCGTCGGCGCGAATGTCCCAGCGCCACATGCCCCAACTCATGGGCAATCACACTGGCCATTTCTTCAGCCGAAACCTCGCCTGCCAGATATTTCTTGAAAAACCCACGCGTAATGAAAATCCGCCCATCAGGGGCCGCTAGCCCGTTCACAGGCTCAATTTCATAAATATGCACCTTCACCCGCTCAAGATCGAGCGCACCCGCCATGCGGTCACACATCTCGCGCAAGGTTCTGTCCGCCAGCTCGGTTGATTTCTGGTCCAACTCGGCGCGCGTCCGCCAAATGGAGAACCGATAATACACAAAGCCGTACAACAGCGCGATCAGGATAGGGGCGACTTTAAACATGCACTACATATGGGGCAGGGCATGCGAACAGGCAATGCGCCCCACGCTTCAATGTTCAATAAATACCTACTTAAACATCCCAAGCCACACGCAACGACAATGGCCCGCGAAACGCCCAACCCTCAAACACGGGGGCCTCAACAACGCGCATTCCATTCAATTTCGCAAACAATTTCGGCAACGCCACTTCAGATATCAAAACCCGACTGGCCGCCGCCCCCGCACAAAAATGGGGCCCCGCACCAAAGGCAATGGCGCGGCCTGTATCGCGCATCACATCAAACACTTCGGCAGCATCAAACTCGGCTTCATCCCGATTGGCCGACCCAAACATAAAAAACACCCGTTCATCAGGTATAAAATCAACCCCCTTATAGGAGTGCGCTTGATCCACCCGTCGCGGTGACATGCCAATGGGCGACATCCAGCGGGCATATTCCTCAAATACATCGCGCCAACTGGCGTCCCCGTTCTGAACTCGCGCCAACTGATCTGGGTTCGTAATAATCGCATAGGCCGCACCCGAAATCGCATCCCTCGGTTCATTTTGCCCGCCAGAAATCGCCAGTTTTACATTCGCGCGCATCGTTTCATCCGACAGCCCCGCTGCCATTTGCACAGACACCATGCTTTTGTCAGGCGCGGCCTGCAACGCTGCAATCCGCACATCAATATGGCGATCAATGCTGGCGGTGCAATCCATGCAATTGACCTCCACCGCTGCATCGTCTGCGTAATTCGCAATCCCGTCGATCATGCCTTGGCTGACACGATCCATCTCCTCGGGGGCCATATTCGTTAGTCCGGTAATCACCTGCAACGCGGCCCCTGACAAAGGCATCGCGTAATCGCGCACCAAATCTGCCTCGCCAAACGGGGCCAAATCCGCCAACAACCGATCCGCCGCAGTATCAAACGCTGCTTTCCACTGATCCATCACGGTGCGCGGGCTAAGTGCGGGAAACACCGCGCGCCGCTCGGCGGCATGCTCCGCGCCGTCCTTGCGCATCATGTTGTGGCCCATCAGCACCTCCATCAAACCACCTGGCTGACGACTGGAAAACACCTCGATATTCTTTTCGCACACAAAAATATCCGCCCGCCGCGTGAACAACGTCGCATTCAACTGGGGCACAAAATGAATACCACCATCGATCCGCATTTTCGCCAAATCAGGGTAGGGGTCCGCCTTGAACGCAACGGGATCAATCTCGTAAATCGGGGCCGTGGACATGTTTCACCTCATAGATCGTTAACACATTAATGACCCACAGGGCAGCAAAGGCAATACCCAATGCCCAGCCAAAAGCGTGACGCCCCCAACCCTCGCTCCACCCTTGGGTGTATTCCTGCCAAACGTGAATAAAGTCACCTCATTCCCCGTATTAGATGTTAGACCACACTTGAATTTTAAACAGTCAGGTTTTCCAAAATGAATAAGATCATGTCCCATCACGATTGGATGAAGCAAACTTAAGGCGGGCGAATGTCGCGCCGCAGTGCCTTGCTAAAGGTACTTGATTCCGCGCTTTCGGTCTATGATTGCCAACAAACCCCCGCAAACAAAAGTGCGGTATCCCACGCATTGGCGGGTTAGATGGGGTCCAAAGGCATGGGCTGGAAAACCAGTGTTCGCAACAAAAATAACGCTGTCGAAAACTTGCAAAAGCAACTGAACGGGCAGGGCGGCCATGTGCGCAATCCCATCGTGCTCTCGCATGTTCGCAATGAATCCCGTGTTATCATCACCGATCTGTTTGCCCATCAGAAAATCGTGTTTCGTCCGGGCCTAATGACAAAACTGGCTGGCAATGGCACGCTGTCGCGTCTTGGCGGCCGCCTTACCGTCAAAAGCACAACGCAGAACGCGCGAACACTTTATAACTCAAATGCATCTTCAGCCGCATCTAATGCATCCAGTGCCGCCTCGGGCTCAAGGGCGCAGACGATGTTGGATCAAATTATTCCAACAGAAATCTACGCCGAAGTCTTGGCAGGACTAGCCATGAGGATGCCAACTTTTCTGCGCGAACTAACCGCATCGTGCACGCCGTTTGTGGGCATCGCCGTGTCGGGTGGCACAACGCTGGTAAATTTGGGCAAAGTTGCGCGCTCCGAATACCGCCATTCACAGGCGACTATGCACGCAGATCGTAGCTTAAGCACGGGCAATCCAGACGAAGCGTTTCAAGCGGTAATCAAAATGCTCAACCGCGAAGCCGACCAGAACATCGAAAAATATGCCGTCGGCCTTGTGGAACTGGGCAGCAAAGCCGCGACCATGCTCGCGGATGGTGGCACTGCAACCAACGCTGCGATCGGGCTGGCGTCTGGGTTGGTTAAATTGCTGATGATGGCACGGATCGTGGTGTGCGACGTGCAAGAATGCAAAGCCGCCAAAAAGCTGATGGCAGGGCTGGTCATTACCTCTGAACTGTTCCAAGTTTGCCCCGTGATGGGCGCCTTTATGATCTGTTGCGTCACAACCAA
>JASJIO010000146.1:0-4830 GCA_037625035.1 Amylibacter sp. | reverse complement strand
AAACGTATGCATACGGTATGCAAAGCGTATGGCAGGTGTATGGCTCGGGTTAATTTAGTTGAACCGTTAACACCGTTGCGT
The DNA here is from genome assembly GCA_037625035.1 of Amylibacter sp. Classification (GTDB taxonomy): domain Bacteria; phylum Pseudomonadota; class Alphaproteobacteria; order Rhodobacterales; family Rhodobacteraceae; genus Amylibacter. The sequence continues at coordinate 4,749 of JASJIO010000146.1, read as the reverse complement.
TTACGCAAAATAAATTGATTTGAGGCCATGACTGCACTGTGTTTGGCGCTGTTTCAAACTAAACTGGCGAAAGGATTTGTTAATCCGCGAGCAGTACCTGTTTAACGTCATCTTCCCAGCCCAAATACCAGCTGTCTTGATCGCGGATGATCGGGCGCGCCATGACTTTGGGTTTGGCGGCGACTTGGGCTTCGACCTCGAAATTTTTGAGCCAATCGTTGAGCGCGCGGTAATCGTTTGTGGTGCGGTCCACCAAACGATCGCCAAATTCTGCGACCATCGCGTCTATTTCTGCTTCGCTTAACGGATCCGCACGGACATCGCGAAACGTGACGTTTACGCCTTTGGCCTCCAATGCTTTTTGGGCCTTTTGACAGGCGGAACAAGTGCTCAATCCATAAATAAGCATGTTGGGGTCTCCTATTGCGATGGTATGACTTTAACGAAAAAAGCCCCGCTTGCTAGCAGGGCTTTTCAGTATTTGAAGGTTGAACGGTTTTAGATCTTTCAGCCGAAGCCGAAAAATTTAACCACCCATAGTTTTCGCAACTTCTGCTGCAAAATCTTCTTCTTTTTTCTCAATGCCTTCGCCAACTTCAAGACGAACAAAGCCGAGGATTTCGCAATCGGCGTCTTTGGCTGCTTGGCCAACAGTCACGTCAGGATTGATCACGAAAGCTTGGTTGGTCAAAGTAACTTCGCCGTAGAATTTCTTCATGCGGCCTTTGATCATGTTTTCGATGATATTCTCTGGCTTGCCGGATTCGCGTGCTTGGTCTGTCAGGATTTTCTTTTCCTTTTCAACCAATGCTGGGTCAAGGTCTGCTTCGGTCAAGGATTGTGGGCGCGGATCAGCGGCAGCAACGTGCATGGCCACTTGTTTCGCGAACTCTTCTGTTCCGCCTTTAAGCGCAACCAAACAACCGATTTTGCCCATGCCTTCTGCGGCAACTGTGTGCACGTATGCGCCAACAATATCGCCAGATACTTTGGCCATGCGCCGTACAGACATGTTTTCACCGATTTTGGCGATTGCATCTGTCACAACAGTTTCAACAGTTTTGCCACCCATGTCGGCAGCCTTCAAAGCGTCGATATCGTCGACTTTCATCGCAGTTGCAGCGATGCCGCCTACCATAGCTTGGAATTCAGCGTTCTTACCAACAAAGTCAGTTTCTGAGTTCACTTCAACCGCTACGCCTGTGCCGTTTTCAACGACAACAGCAACAAGGCCTTCGGCAGCCGTACGGCCAGATTTTTTGGCAGCAGATGCGAGACCTTTGGTCCGCAACCAGTCCATGGATGCTTCCATGTCGCCGTCATTTGCAGTGAGCGCTTTTTTCGCGTCCATCATGCCTGCGCCAGATTTTTCGCGCAGTTCTTTTACGAGTGCAGCTGTAATAGCCATCTGTATTCTCCTAATAACAAAGGGAACGGGGGTGCATTACACCCCCGAAGTATCAGTTTTGATTGGGCCGATTAGGCTTCTGCAACAGCTTCTTCAACTGGTGCTTCTTCCATTGCGCCAACGTCGATACCAGCGGAACCCATTGCAGCAGCCATACCGTCGAGCGCCGCACGGGCGATCAGGTCAGTATAGAGCGCGATTGCGCGTGCTGCGTCATCGTTGCCAGGGATCGGGTAGTCGATGCCCTCTGGTGCGGAGTTGGAATCAAGGATCGCAATAACTGGGATGCCCAATTTGTTGGCTTCTGCCACTGCGAGCGCTTCTTTGTTGGTGTCGATTACAACGATCAGGTCAGGTGTGCCGCCCATTTCGCGAACGCCGCCCAAGGATGCTTGCAATTTAGTTTGCTCGCGTTCCATGCCCAACAACTCTTTCTTGGTGAGGCCAGAAGCTTCGCCGCCGAGTTTTTCGTCGAGGTTTTTAAGGTGTGCTATACGCTTAGAAACTGTTTGCCAGTTTGTAAGTGTGCCACCCAACCAACGATGGTTCATGTAATATTGTGCGGAACGCTCGGCTGCTTCTGCAACTGCTTTGGATGCCTGACGCTTAGTGCCTACGAACAAAACGCGGCCACCTTTGGCAACTGTTTCGCGTGTCACTTGCAACGCTTGGTCAAGAAGCGGCACAGTTTGTGTCAGGTCGAGAATGTGAATCCCGTTGCGCTGACCGTAGATGTACTGGCCCATGCGTGGATTCCAGCGGTGTGTTTGGTGGCCGAAGTGTACGCCTGCTTCGAGCAGTTGGCGCAATGTGAACTCTGGTAGAGCCATTGGTCTTTCCTTTTCCGGTTTAGCCTCAGCGGGAGAAGGAGAAACGAGTGTTTTTCCAACCGGTTGGAGTTTCGAGGATTTCTCCCTCAAAACCCGCAGACCCCGCCTGTGGATTTAAGTAAGCCGCGTATAGGGGGGATAGGGGTGTCTGGCAAGGGGGGAGTTGGGTTTTATGGGGTGCATTTGCGCGGGGCGTGATTGCGCAGCGGGTTGTTAAGTATTTAGACGAAAAAGAAGCCGAGGGTACAGTTTTTTAGCTGGGTTTCTTGCATCCTTTTTTAAATGTCGCCACAACACGGGGTATGACCCACCCTGCCCCCATCCATTGTATCGGTTCCGTTTTATGGGACATTGTTGGCCGCTCTGATCGTAAGATGAAAGCGGGGCATGATGTGCCCGGGCGGATTTTGCGTATTCCGGGCGGTGTTGCGATGAATATTGCGATGGCGCTGCGGATGCATGATGTGCCTGTGTCGCTGCTCACCTCGCTGGGGGCTGATCCTGCGGGGCGCGATTTGCTGGAAGAGGCCACGCGGCGGGGCATGGAAACGGCGCTGGTGCATATTTCGGACAACCATCCGACAGATCAGTACATGGCGATTGAGGGTTCCAACGGGTTGATTGCGGCGATTGCGGACGCGCATTCACTGGAAGCCCAGGCGGACGCGGTTATTGCGCCAATGCGTGACGGGCGTGTGGGATCAGTGGATGACCCGTTTGGCGGTTTGGTGGTGTGTGAAGGCAATTTACCCGAAGCGACGTTGAAATACATCAGCACTGCGGCAGAGTTTCGCGGCGCTGATGTGCGATTAGCCCCTGCTTCGCCAGGTAAGGCGGGGCGATTAAAGCCGTTCTTTGGGCATGGGCTTGCCACGATTTACGTGAATTTGATTGAGGCGAATATTCTGCTTGGGACCAAATTGGACAACTCGGCCGAGGCTGCGGCGCAATTGGTGGAAACGGGATTGTGCCGCGCTGCCGTAACGGACGGGCCGAATTTGGCTGCCATTGCAGATGCGAGCAGTGTTCATTCGGCGGTTCCGCCAACGGTAGTTGTTTTGCGCGTGACGGGTGCCGGGGATGTGTTTATGGCGAGCCATATTGTTGCGGAAATGCGTGGAATGGATGGGCCAAAGGCGCTCGATTTTGCACTGCAACACACTGCTACCTATATTTCAACGGAGACGCCCTTATGATTATGCCGCTTATTTATTCTGCCGAAGTACGCGCTGCAAAAGCCGCTGGCCGCCCGATTGTTGCGTTGGAAAGCACGATTATCACGCACGGGATGCCCTACCCTGCCAATCTGGAAACCGCGCAAGGAGTTGAAGATGTGGTGCGTGAAAACGGTTCGGTACCTGCAACGATTGCCATTATCGATCACAAGATTCATATCGGGTTGGAAACGGCCGAGTTAGAATGGCTGGCGCAAGAAATGGATGTGATGAAGCTGAGCCGTGCGGATTTGGCCTTTGCTTTGGCGCAAGGGCGCACCGGTGCGACGACTGTAGCGGCGACGATGATTTGTGCGGCGTTGGCGGGCATTGAGGTGTTTGCAACAGGTGGCATTGGTGGCGTTCACAAAGGTGCAAAAGATACGTTTGATATCAGCGCAGATTTGCTGGAGCTGGCGCAAACACCTGTGACCGTTGTCTGTGCGGGGGCAAAGGCGATTTTGGATTTGCCTAAGACGTTGGAAGTTCTGGAAACAAATGGCGTTCCGGTGATTGGCTATCAAACTGATGAGCTGCCCGCGTTTTGGTCGCGCCAGTCTGATTGGCCTGTGCCGTTGCGCAGTGACACGCCTGTGCGCATCGCCAATGCCCATAAAATGCGGGTGAATTTAGGATTGAAAGGTGGGCAGTTGATCGCCAATCCGATCCCGATTGAGGCTGAGTTGTCGCGCGATTACCTTGCGCCAATTATTGCGCAAGCCGTGGCTGAGGCTGACGCGCAAAGGGTTGCCACAAAAAACGTGACGCCGTTTTTGTTGGGGCGGATTGTGGAGCTGACGCAAGGCAAATCGCTGAAGGCGAATATTGCGTTAGTGAAGAATAATGCCAAGCTGGCGGCAGAAATTGCGCAGGCGTTGATATGACGTTGTTAAAACAGATTGAATCCGGCGTTGAGCAAGGCAAGGTCAAGGCGCATTTGGTGCGTAAGGCCATGTCTGACAGTGATATCAACCTGCGCGGCTTAGGTTATGCGCTGTTGTCCGAGGATCATTTGCGTGCTGTTCTGGTGGAGTTTAAGCCAAAGGCGAGCGATCCAGAGGCGTGTTTTGAATACCTGCTGGAATGCATCAAGTTGGATTTGGAGTGGGATGAAGATTACGCCCATTCACGCGAAGATGCGCTGTATGAATTGTCTGGCGTGGTTGCACCGAACTGGGTGGGTCTGGGGGCTGGCGTGAAACCTTCGGATTTTTGGGCGCGTGTAACGGATGTTATGCGTGGGCTAGAGCGCGACGATGTTGAGGTATTTCTTGAGGGATGCCCAAAGGATGCTGGG
>JASJIO010000145.1:0-20924 GCA_037625035.1 Amylibacter sp. | reverse complement strand
GTTGCAATCACAAGCAGCCAGTTCAGCGCGCTACCATCTGCGCCGCCAATGCCACGTGTGAAATATGGCCCCGGGACGTAAACACCGCGGTTCGTGAAGGCAAACATATCCAACAGCATCGTCGACGCTGGATCATCGCCTCTGAAATCGCGCGGGCTTGGCATCACGGCGGTCATGATTGTGAAAATAATGATGATCCAGATCAGCACCGGAATATTGCGAAAAATCTCGACATAGAAGGCCATAAGTTTGCGCACAAGCCAGTTGTTGGACAGGCGCAAGACACCCGCAAGCACACCAAGGATCGTTGCGGTGATACAGGCCAAAAAGGCCACAAGCAGTGTGTTGAGAATACCCACAACAGCCGCGCTCATATTGGAGGACTGGCTGTCATAAGGGATCAATGTCTGGTTAATGTCATATCCCGCGGAACTGCCAAGGAAAGCAAACGAGATGTTCAGCCCTGCCTGTCGCAGGTTCTCCGCGAGGTTGGAATATAGGTAAAACAATGCAGATGCTAAAGCGATCGCTGCGACAACCTGCAAGGTCATCGACCGGTACCTCGTATCGTTCAACAGCATAGAAAGCCGGAACGAGCCCTTTGGTGGGTCCGAGAGTGTCGACATGTTATATATCCCCGTGTGTCCCGGTTATTTTTGATAATGCGCCTTTTGGCGTCAGTACCGGGTCATTTATTTGGTCGGCTGGTCGTATCGTTAGGACGTGTTCGAAATGTACAAAGGGCGCAGGAAAACCTGCGCCCTTTGGCTTTTAGTATTTAGCGGAATGGTGGGGAGTACAGCAGGCCGCCGTCTGTCCACTGTGCGTTCAAGCCACGCGCCAGACCGATTGGTGTCTCTTCGCCGATGTTCTTGGCAAAGATTTCGCCGTAGTTACCCTGTGTTTCGATTGCGCGCTTGGCCCAATCTGCGTCAAGGCCGATCATCGCGCCAAGGTCACCCTCGGTGCCGAGCAGACGTGCAACTTCTGGGTTTGTGGTGGATGTCGCCATCTCAGCAACATTTGCAGAGGACACACCCAGCTCTTCAGCTGTGATCAGTGCGTTCAATGTCCATCGGACGATATCGCCCCATTCGTTGTCGCCATGACGTACCAGCGGGCCGAGTGGCTCTTTGGATACGATTTCTGGCAGCAATGTGTGCTCGCCCGGGTTCTCGAATGTCGCGCGTGTCGCCGCCAAACCAGATGCGTCTGTTGTGTAGACGTCACATGCACCAGAAAGGTACTGCTGCTGTGCTTCTGCGTTTGTTTCAATCGGCACTGGCTCATAAGAGATGTTGTTAGTGCGGAAGTAATCAGCCAAGTTTAGCTCTGTTGTTGTACCAGTTTGGATACATACAGTTGCGCCGTCCAGGTCTTTTGCAGATGCAACGCCCAGCTCTTTTGGAACCATGAAGCCCTGACCATCGTAGTAGTTAACGCCTACGAAAGTGAACTTAAGGTCGACGTCACGAGAAAACGTCCATGTTGTGTTACGTGCCAACAGATCTACTTCGCCAGAAGCCAACGCAGTGAAGCGTGTCTTGCCGGTTGTTGGTGTGAACTTAACTGCTTGAGCATCGCCCAATACAGCAGCTGCAACAGCGCGACATACAGCTACGTCGAACCCATCCCAGTTGCCGTTTGCGTCAGCAGCAGCAAAACCAACGAGACCAGTGGAAACACCACATTGCACGAAGCCTTTTGCTTTTACGTCGTCGAGTGTGCCAGCAGTAGCAAAACCAGCTGCAAAAGTTGCAGCGGCCAGTGTGCCGACGAATGTTGAATTTTTCATTTTTACCTCTTCCTGATGAACCGTTCATGGTCGAACGGCATGCCGCGCGTGTGCGGCTTTCTCCCTACCCCTTCGGCGATACCAAATATATTCAGCAACGCTAAAAAGGTAAGCGCTATCATCTTATCCCAGCCCCTTCAGGTCAAGGAGTTTTCGTAATTGTGAAAGGCGGGTTCCCTAGGGGAAGCGGCAACGTCAACCTTACTGACCTAATTAAGCCACCCGATCTTTAGCCTGCCAGGACGACGCCCGATCTACCCCCACCAATGGCGCGATCTGCTCTAAATAGGTAAACAATTCTGTCTTAAAGGGCATTAATACGCATGATCAGCAACGGAATCCAGCAATTTAGCGGCAAATACAAAGCTCGCCCGCTTTTTCGCGGCCGCCTCAACTGCACCTTCATCTTCGCCCCAAAACTCTCTTTGCCAATTTTCATCGACCTGAGCCGCATCCCAAACCGATTCCGCGTCCATTTCTTGATGAAAAATCGCAAGCGACAGCACCAATGACCCCAAAATATGGACCAAATCATGGAAAGCGGCCAAGGTGAACGGCTCCATTCTGGCAACTTCGAGCCGTAAATTGACGACAGATTGATTCGGTTGATCCACCGGAATGATGCCCTGCGTCACGTTTAACGGTGCCCCAAAAGCCCCCTTTGCCCATGCCAACGGCGCATCCCAAACAGCCGCCTGCCGCTCAATCAAAACCTCTGGATGGGTGGCGCGGTAACACAGCAAATCCGTCGCACCGTACGCGGCCAAAATTTCAACCACCTCACCATGTTTTTCACCAACACGATCAATTGCGACATTCGCCCAAAGCGTCGCTGGCATCAGCGCAGGGTCGATCTCTCCCTCAACCGTCGCCCATTCCGCCGCGATCAATTCCGCAGCCGCCCGCGTCGGCACATTCAGGTCATGTTTTGCGGGCGTCTTAACAACGCGACCGTCCAGATGGATAACAAATCCACCCTTACTCCCAACAACCGCAACGTCACTCCAAAACCGCTTTTTCCTCAAGAAACTCATTAATCAACCTTCGTAATACTCAAACGGATCCTCTGGGGCATAGGCCATATTGAAACCAAAGAAATCCCACGTTTGCTTCATGTGTTCTGGCAACGGTGCGGTAAAACTCATCTCTTTGCGTGTCACTGGGTGTTCCAACGTCAAAGACCGCGCATGCAGATGCAACTTTTTGCTGACCGAACCGCCCAATTGTGCGCCCCAACCTTCGCCTTCATTGGTTTGCGAATTTGTTCCGTATTTCCCATCGCCAATAATCGGATGACCCATTTCGGCCATATGCGCGCGCAACTGGTGTGTGCGCCCCGTGATCGGTGCCAATCCAACCCAAGTGGCACGCTGCCCCAAAGTTTCAATCACCGCATAATCTGTAGTCGCACGTTTTGCGCCGTGGGTACTTTCTACTTCGTTAGGATGAATGCAATGCATCCGCTCGCCCGCGCCGTTTGGCCCATGCCCTGATGCTTTGACCAAACCATACCGGATCGTCCCGACCTTGGGAAACGGGTTGCCAGCCACAATCGCCCAATAAATCTTGCGCGTGGTGCGCATGTGAAAACTTTTCGACAAACCCGCCGCCGCACGACCGGTGCGGGCCATCACAAACACGCCACTCGTGTCTTTGTCCAAGCGGTGAACCAGCTTTGGTTTGCTATCCATGCCAAACCGTAACGCATCCGCCATGCCATCAATGTGGCGCGTTTGACCCGAACCACCTTGCACCGCCAAACCCGCAGGTTTGTTCAGAACAATGATATCATCATCTTTATAAAGAACAGAATGGCGCATCATCTGCGCGTCGGCCTCTAAAATCACAGCCTCGCGTTTTGGCGCAACTGATCCTGGCTCCGGCAAAGGCGGCACACGCACAATTTGCCCGGGCTCAATGCGCGAATTTGCTTTGACGCGGCCTTTGTCCACACGCAGATCACCCTTGCGGCACATCTTTTCGACCATGCCTTGGCTTACGTGCGGGAACATGCGGCGCAGCCACCGATCCACGCGTTGCTCTGCTTCATCTTCTGAAACAGTTATGTGTTGTACACCGCTCATGCCAATACCGTCCGCATTACTAATACTCCTGCCATTAAGGCCACAATCGCGCCCAGAACTGATCCCATGACATACGCCATGGCCACCGTCTGACGCCCCTGTTCCCACAGGGTAATCGCATCCAACGAAAACGCTGAAAACGTGGTGAATCCACCCAGTATTCCGGTCATCACAAATGGCGCTGCTTTTGCATCACCAATCCGCTCCAGAAACCAAACTGCCACCAGCCCCATCACAAAGGACCCGATGACGTTTACAAAAACCGTCCCGACGGGCGTGCCGACGGCAAACAACCGCACAGCACCCAGCACTGAACAATACCGCAAAACGGCACCAAGCGCACCGCCCAAGGCAATTTGTAAAATTACGTTCATCACAGACCATTGCGCGGTTTGATGTATCCACGCCCAAAACCAAACACCAAAAGGGAATCTAGTTGTTTCGCTGACCCGCCTCTACCGCATCCATCACATTCTGCGCAAGACCTCCAAGGTCGAACGGGTCTGCATCTGGCACATCATCCAGCGTTTCAAACTCGGTAATCCACGTCGACCACCCGCGTGCCACAAAAATAGCTTCGTAAAGAACATCGACAGAATGCACTTTGTGTTTACGGATCAAGTGTTCGATCTGGCCAACCACATCTTTTTCTGCCCCTTCAAGAAGGCCAATCAGATTGCGATCATTGCGAACCATGAAACCGCCAAGCTGCTTTTTCGCGCAACGACGCCAAACGTCTTTCTGTATGCCTTCAATTTGCGCCGCGCAGTGCATAGGCTGGCATTGGCAAACAAACAATAAACGAAGCATCAACTTCCCTTCGCTAAATATGCCAAACAGATGCGACAACGCAGGCATACCTATCCGCTAAAAAACGAATACAATTCAACTTAGGAGTGTTTCTAGCCCGAGAATTTTTGGATGTACATTTATTTAAAGTTGAATCTGCACATCGCATTTAAGTTGTGTAAAAATATATCAAAATCAACTTTTAGTGACGTTTTTTCGAAGTTTAGCGAAATATTCGGTGCGCTTCTTCAACTCACGTTCAAATCCACGATCCACGGGAATGTAATAAACGCCCCGTTTCATATCATCAGGAAAGTAATTCTGCCCCGAAAACCCGTCTTTCGCGTCATGGTCGTACTGATATCCAGCACCATAACCTTCGTCTTTCATCAATTTCGCCGGCGCATTGCGAATAACTTTGGGCGGTGGCTCTGACCCCGTAGTCTTTGCCGCATTTCGCGCCGCTTTATACGCCACATAAGCCGAGTTCGATTTCGGCGCAAGCGCGATGTAAATCAACGCCTGCGCCAACGCCAATTCCCCCTCGGGTGATCCCAATCGCTCGTATGTTTCCCACGCCTGCAAACACACATTCTGCGCCTGCGGGTCGGCCAATCCAATATCCTCAACCGCCATCCGCGTCAGACGTCGCGCCAAAAATCGCGGATCCTCGCCACCTTCCAGCATCCGACAATACCAATACATCGACGCATCAGGATCAGACCCACGAACAGATTTATGTAGCGCAGAAATCAGATTGTAATGTTCTTCGCCCGATTTGTCGTACTTTGGCGCACGCCGCGACAACCGCTTTTCCAAATCCTCGCGTTTCACTTTGCTCGTGACATTCCACGCAAAACACTGCTCCAGAATGTTAATCAACGCACGCCCATCACCGTCCACCATCTCCAAAACCGCCTCGCGCGCATCCGCCACCAGCGGCAAAGGCCGCTCCAACAACCGTTCGGCGCGCTGAGCCATCAATTCCAAATCAATCAGCGTCAACCGCTCCAACACCATGACCTGTGATCGGCTCATCACCGCCGCATTCAACTCAAACGAAGGGTTTTCCGTCGTCGCCCCAACCAACACAATCGTCCCATCTTCCATGTGGGGCAGAAATCCATCCTGCTGCGCTTTGTTGAACCGATGAATCTCATCCACAAACAACAACGTCCCACGCCCCGTTTGCCGCCGCAACTTGGCCGCCTCAAACACTTTCTTCAAATCCGCAACACCAGAAAAGATCGCGCTGATCTGCACGAACTCCATCTCGGTCTCATCCGCCAACAATTTCGCCAGCGTGGTCTTACCAACACCAGGCGGCCCCCAGAAAATGATCGACGACAGATTGCTGCTTTCCAACATCACTCGCAACGCACCGTCTTCACCCAACAAATGTTGCTGCCCAATCACATCCAAAAACGTAGCAGGGCGCAATCGATCCGCCAGCGGCGCAGGTTTTCCGCCCGCCGCACTCGGCTCTACACTGTCAAATAAATCAGCCATTATAGCGTTTCGCTTTCAACTTGAGCCATTTGTGGTGATTGAGACATAAGCCCCCCCCTTTTCCGTCAAGAGGTTAGCGAAACGCAGGTGATTCAATGTCATCGCAAATCGCTCTAATCCTCACATGTCCCAAATACTCTGCCCTCACACCCCCAAAAGGTAAAGCACCGCACCTAGCTTCAATGTTCCATAAATACCCAAAGAAAAACCCCACCAAGCCGATTGGCCTGACGGGGTTATATGCTTTGGTCAAAAGCCATTGCACTACTGTCCCGGAATTTATTCCGTTTTTATTCGTCTGTGTCCATCTCGATGGCAACGCGTGCTTTGTCAGCTGCGCCTTTTGCATCAACATCACGATCAACAAATTCGATGATCGCCATTGGCGCCATGTCACCATAACGGAAGCCAGCTTTCATCACGCGGATGTAACCGCCCTGACGTTCAGCATAGCGTGGGCCAAGAATGTCGAACAATTTGCTTACATACTTGTCTTCTTTCAACTTTGATGCTGCCTGACGGCGCGCGTGCAAATCACCGCGTTTTGCCAATGTGATCATCTTCTCAACGATTGGCTGCAGTTCTTTTGCTTTTGGCAAAGTTGTTTTGATTTGTTCGTGCTCAATGAGCGAGCCTGCCATGTTACAGAACAACGCTTTACGGTGTTCGTGTGTGCGGTTTAGGCGGCGGTATCCACGTGCGTGACGCATGTCATATTTCCTTATCTAGTCTTTATACTTTGTCTGGTGAGCCTGCGTTGGGTCTCACACTCCTTGGGACATTATTGTCCAGTTGTTCCCCGCACAAAGCCGGCATTTTAGTGTTGAGGCGCGACCAAAGCCGCGCCTCGAATTCTTAGAACTGGTCTTCGTACTTCTTAGCCAGATCTTCGATGTTGTCCGGTGGCCAATCCACGATATCCATACCGAGGTGCAGACCCATACCCGTCAGAACTTCTTTGATCTCGTTCAAAGACTTGCGGCCAAAGTTTGGCGTGCGCAGCATTTCTGCTTCGGTCTTTTGGATCAAATCGCCGATGTAGACGATGTTGTCGTTCTTGAGGCAGTTTGCGGAACGGACTGACAATTCCAACTCGTCCACTTTCTTCAAAAGCAGCGGGTTGAATTCCAGATCGTCTTCTTCTTCTTGGCGAGAAGCAGACTCTGGCTCGTCAAAGTTCACAAACACAGACAGTTGGTCCTGCAAAATACGCGCAGCATATGCCACGGCGTCTTCTGGCGTGATGGACCCATCTGTTTCCAGTTTCAGTGTCAGTTTGTCATAATCCAAAACCTGACCTTCACGTGTTGGTTGAACGTCGTAAGACACTTTCACAACAGGTGAGAACAACGCATCGATTGGGATCAAACCAATTGGTGCATCTTCCGGGCGGTTTTTGTCCGCAGCAACATAGCCTTTGCCGGTTTCTACAGTCATTTCCATGAACAAGGATGCGCCATCGTCAAGGTGACAGATCACGTGCTCTTTGTTCAGGACTTGAATGTCAGCAGTTTCAGAAATGTCACCAGCGGTAACAATACCTGGGCCTTTGGCTGCAATAGACACACGTTTCGTGCCTTCTGCTTCCATTGCGACAGCCACACCTTTTAGGTTCAACACGATGTCGGTTACGTCTTCACGTACACCAGCAACGCTTGAAAACTCGTGCAGAACGTTGTCGATCTGAACGGATGTTATTGCAGCACCCTGCAAGGATGACAGCAAAACACGACGCAGCGCGTTGCCAAGTGTCAAACCAAAGCCACGCTCTAGCGGTTCAGCAACACACGTTGCCTGACGCAGCGGGTCGCCACCTGGTTTGATGTCCAATTGTGTTGGACGGATGAGCTCTTGCCAATTCTTATGGATCATAGTGCCTCCATTCTCGTTCGCCGACCGGATCCGGTGTGGTCGGCGAACACCCGAGGGGTATTTAAAAATCCGGAACCGCACGAATGCACGGTTCCGTAAGAATATGTTGTCGAATTAAACCCGACGGCGCTTTGGTGGGCGACAGCCGTTGTGGGCGATCGGGGTCACGTCACGAATAGATGTGACGTTCAGACCAACCGCAGCTAACGCACGAAGTGCGCTTTCACGACCAGAACCTGGACCCTGAACTTCAACTTCCAGCGTTTTCACGCCATGCTCTTGCGCTTTCTTAGCCGCATCTTCGGCAGCCATCTGTGCTGCATAAGGTGTGGATTTACGCGAGCCTTTGAAGCCCATTGTACCAGCAGAAGACCAAGCGATTGCGTTGCCTTGAGCGTCTGCAATCAGGATCTTTGTGTTGTTGAAAGAGGAGTTAATATGAGCAACACCAGTGGTGATGTTCTTTTTGACCTTCTTCTTAGCGCGAAGTTTTTCACGTGCCATAATTCAAGCCCTCCTTATTTCTTCTTGCCAGCAATCGCGCGGGCAGGGCCCTTACGAGTACGGGCATTTGTGTGTGTGCGTTGACCGCGAACAGGCAAACCACGACGATGACGCAGACCGCGATAGCAACCAAGATCCATCAGACGTTTGATGTTCATGGAAACTTCACGACGCAAGTCACCTTCTACGTCGAAGTTAGCGTCGATTGATTCACGAACTTTCAGAATTTCCGCATCGGACAATTCATTGATACGACGTGTTACGTCGATACCAGTTTCTTCGCAAATTTTAGCAGCGGAGGTTGGTCCGATACCGTGAATATAAGTGAGGGCGATTGGGACCCGTTTATGGGTCGGCAAGTTCACGCCAGCAATACGTGCCAAAGTGTGTCTTCCTTCATGGTTGCGGTTCCGTCTCTCCAGAACCTTTTTTCACAACAAAAACCCAACACCACCGTGGCATCGGGCCTATTTCCCTCATTGTTTTGGCCGAATCACCTGGAAGGCGAAAAATGACCGATTCATTAAGGAAGTCGTGCCTTACGGGGGAAGTGGCGTTTCGTCAAGTGGGGATGGTTTGAGAATGCCAAAGCGACAGTAGAAATGCGGCTGGAATCTAACTTTCTGGGATACCACCATCACATAAAAGCTTCATGTGCTTTGCGATAAGTTTTGCCCGTTTCTTAAGAAACTTCTCATAATCTCCAGACACTAGCTTTTTATAGGGTATTAAGTGTGTTTCAAGCCACTGCTCAACCTCTTTTGCTCCAAGGCTTGCAGCCTTTACTCTATTTTCGATATATTCCTTTGGCGTTTTAGCTGCAATTTTTCTGTTCGTCTTCCAGCTAATCAAAGCACAGTTCATGGCGCGTTTGGCTCTTTCATCACCCCTATCTCCGCCCAGTACACTTAGGGAAATATGTGATGGTATTCCCTTCTTCCAAGGCTTTCCGCTAAAGCTTGGTTCCCATCTGCAAAATCATGACCGTCAGCTCTTAACGCCGTTGCAAGTGTCGCTCGAGGAAGCCGATCCTTCCTACCAGGCCAGCCTGACAAAACTATCTCATCTACCGTTGGGAGTGGATAATGCACTTCATCGAAAAGATCACACTTAACAGTAGCCTCGTCATCTTTTAATAATTCTAACACCGGCTTGAAGTCGGCGAACGCTCTAGTCGCAGATGTTTTACCATATCTTTCTGTATAGCACGCCCACCAAAGCACTTTTCGAATTAGTGTAAGCGCCCTTCCCTCATAGTCGAAACCGTCTTCGGGCACATCGGCACAGAGGGCGCAAACCAAATAGACAGCTACATCAGTAGGTAAGCATTTTTCATTAAAAATTGCTTCCGACCGAAGGAAATCCAAGCCTCGTTTGAACCCGTTCATTATTCGGTTCCAGTTTTCGCCCAAATTTTTTCCAAAAAATCTTTTTCAAGATAGGTCTTTTTTAGAGGTGGCTTCCCTGACAGCAATGCCACGACTGAAAGTAAAATGTCTTTAATTTTTCCAAAATCTTTGGCCGCAGTTTGTGCTTCTAATAGCGATACAACAAACTCGTGTAGCGATTGACCCGACGCTTCTTCGAGTTGCGCAGTTACAATGTCGAAATCCTTTAATGGCGACGCGGACGTATTCATTTTAATAAACACATCAAGGGCTGTCTCTCGGCTTGTTTCAGCACCTAATGACAAGAAGGGCACAACATATCTGGCAATACGTTGCCTAAGCTCATAAATGCAAGCCATTTTACTCGATGGATCAAAGCCACCATCTTTAGCTGCATCGAGCCAATCTTGCAGCCATTTTTTCCCCGGTTTTCCGGGAAGAAGGCATCTGATAGGAACGAAGTCCCGATCGAAACATTGAACCGCGTCATCGGCCCACACAGGTTGCATTACGCCTTTTCTATCCCAGCGTTTGATCTTGTCGATTCGCGGTAAATCTGGTGCAGTACCAAAATCGTCAACATCTTCTTCAGCTTCAGTCGGCCCTATGGATACCATAAACTGAAGATCGTCATAATCATCTTTTAATGTTCGCCAAAGCGCGGTCAAACGTTGCTGGCCATCTAACAGGTGCATGTTTACGGGACCTGTTGGCTTAGGCGCGCCCACAATAGGACGAGAGTAAAATGGCTCTTTGTCACCCACTTCAAGTATTAGAAGTACCCCGCCTGGAAGCGCAGGTTTTCTGAGAACAATTTTGAACAAACTAACAATTTGAGTATGCCTCCAAGCCTCATGCCTCTGAAACCTTGGCAGAACGATTTACCCCTGATCAATTAATGAAAACCATTGTTCGATTGTTTTGCTGCGCGGTTCCATTTTAAATTCCTTTTGTTTTTAATAAATTTAGACGACGGCTATTCCTCTCACCCCAAATACTCATCCCTCAACTGACGCCGCAGCACCTTTCCGCTTAACGTCACAGGCACCTCGTCGACAAACTGCACCCGTTTCGGGATCTTGTAATTCGTCAGCCCAGCGCGGCACGCTTCCACAACACTTTCTTCGGTCACGCTGTCATCTGCGCGCACAATAAACGCCGCTGGTGCCTCGCCCATCTTTTCGTCAGGAATGCCGACCACACCAACCTGCACAACGCCCGCCATCTTGGAAATCGTATCTTCAATCTCGTTTGGCGACACGTTAAACCCTGACACCAAAATCATGTCCTTCTTGCGATCCACGATCTCGATAAATCCATCGGGGTCCATCACGCCGATATCGCCAGAATGCAGCCAACTATCAACAATGGTTTCCGCCGTCGCCTCAGCGCGATTGATATAGCCCTTCATCACCGTCGGCCCACGGCCAATCACTTCACCAGGTTGCCCCTGCACCACATCTTTGCCCGCATCATCGACGATCCGCACTTCCATGCCCGGCACAGGAATCCCAACCGACCCCAGCCGATTGTCATTGCTCGGGTTGAACGTCAAAATACCGGCACATTCGGTCATGCCATACCCCTGACGGATTGGGATACCCGTCATATCTTGCCATTTCTGCGCCACACCCATGGTCTGCGCCGCACCGCCCGATCCACAGAACCGCACTCCTTTGAACAGTTCTTTCTTGGCCCAAGGCTCAACTAACAGCGCCGCGTACAACGTGTTGATCCCCGTGAACCACGTGATCTTGTGTTTCTCGAACGCCGCCTTCAGGTTTGATGGCGGGCGCGGGCTCGGAACCATAATACTGTGTGCCCCCGTGCGCATCCCCGCCAAAAAGATCAGCGCGAACGCCGTAATGTGATAAAGTGGCAAGATCACCAAAGCCGTCTCGCCCTTGCCGCTCATCAAATCAGTGGTCATCAATTCCGCCTGATAGGCATTTGCGATCACCGATTGATGGCTCAACTCCGCGCCCTTACTGCGCCCAGTCGTCCCGCTGGTGTACTGAAACAACGCCACATCTGTTGGCTTCACATGCGCAGAATACTCGGTAACATCCACACCGCCCGATGCCGCCTTACCTGCCGTCAACGCGGTCTTCATGGTGATATGCGGCGTCGCCATATCAGGAATAACCTTCTTCACCCGCTTCAAAACAAACCCCAGCAAAGCCCGTTTCAGCGTTGGAAAATACTCCAACAACGACAGCGTAATCACCTGTGTGACGCCCGTGCTCTTAATTACCTCGTCCACTTTGTTGCCAAACAGATCAATGATCACCAAAACCTTGGCCCCACTGTCGTTCAGCTGATGCTCCAACTCTGGCGCGGTATACAGCGGGTTCACATTTGTGCTGATGCAGCCCGCCTTGGCGATCCCCATCGACGCCACACCAAACCCGATACAATTCGCCGTCATCACCGCAACCGTATCGCCCGCAGCCAGCTTCAGAACACCGCGCAAATACACCGCAAATGCCTCTGCCTCGACCTTCATTTCCCGATACGAAATCGTCGCCTCTGCCCCTGTTGGCAAGATCGTCGTCATCGCAGGCTTATCGCCATTTTTGGCCACCGCCACGTTCAACAACGCACCCAAAGTTTGCGCGCCCATGTTTGCCAAATCAAAATTCTTGGCTTCCTCGGAATAATATTTTGTCCACGGCTTTTTCATGGCGATCTCCCTTTAAAATAAATTTCTCCCTGCACTTACCTAAAGACAATTCCAATCGAAATGCCACACCTTTTCAAATGCGCACTTTCCCCCGCCAAATTTCCCCGCTACCAATTCTTCATGGCTCCAGAAAACACCCCCTCCGTCTATCTTGATTTCCTCAACCGCTTCGATATCGAGGCCCTCGGCCTCACCGACGCTGAAATTTTGTCCTCAATCGAGGACAGCCTCGCGATGCAAGGGCGCAGCGAAACCTCGATTGAACCGCGCATGCACATCCATCCCCGCGCTGGGGTTGAAGGCCACTTTAACGTCCTTCGCGGTTGGATCGGCGAAGATATCGACGCGGCTGGCACCAAAGTCGTCGGCGATTTCGTCGATAATTACAAAACTAACCGCCCCTCCGAATACGGCCTCCTCACCCTGTTTGATCCGCGCAACGGCGCACCTAAAGCCATAATCGAGGCAGGCGGCATCACCGACATGCGCACAGGCGCGGTCACGGCAATCGGCGCAAAATACCTCGCGCCGAAAAACCCGAAAATCCTCGCTCACATCGGCGCACGCGGCACGGCGTACTGGAACATTCGCCTGCTCTGCCACCTGTTCGATTTCGACGAGGTCCGCGTCCATTCCCGCCGCCCCGAGAGCCGCAACGCCTTCGCCGCCAAACTAGAAGCCGACTTGGGCCGCAAAATCATCGTCACCGACAACTGGCAAGACTGCCTAGAAGGCGCAGACATCATGGTCGAAGCCTCGCGCCTGTCCGAACCAACGCCCCTGTTCAAAACCGAATGGATCAAAAAGGGCGCGCTCGTTATCCCCTACGGCACCATGTCCGCCGTGGAACTCAATCTCGCCGATATCATGTCCAAAGTCGTGATGGACGATTGGGGCCAAGCCTTTGGCAAATTCGGCAGCTTGCGCGAACACGTCGACACAAAACGCATCACCGCAGAAACGCTACACGCCGAACTGGGCCAAATCGTAGCTGGTATCAAACCCGCGCGCGAATCTGACGATGAAACCATCCTGTTCTGGCATCGCGGCCTGTCCCTGTCAGATATCGCGCTTGGCCACGCCATGCTGACCAAAGCAAAATCAATGGGCGTCGGCCAACGCCTGCGGTTCTACTGATGCAAATCGACGGTGGTCCCATCACGCTGGCGCAATTCCAAGCCGCCGTTGACACCAACTCCCAACTCACGGTCACGCCCGCAGTCACAGATACCCTGCAAACCGCCCGCGCCCACATCGACGCAGCAGCAGCAGGCGACGCGCCAATCTACGGGCTCAACACTGGCCTCGGCGCAAACCTAGGCCACCGCCTTTCCCCCTCGGAAATCACCGCATTCCAACGCCAAATCCTCAACGGCCGCGCCACCGCCGTCGGCCCCGCCCTCCCAGAACAAACAGGCCGCGCCATCCTGCTCTACCGCATCGCGTCGGCTGCCAAAGGCCACTCTGGCATATCCCCCAACCTGTTCAAGCACCTAATCACTTGCTTCAACACAGGTGTCTCCCCAACCATCCCACAATACAGCTCCATCGGCGCAGGCGACCTCACGCAACTCGCCCCGTGGGCCCTGCAAATCTGCAACGCACCGAACGCCCCCTGCTTGCAAGCCAAAGACGCGATGGCTCTCATCAACCACACGGGCCTCACCGTCGCCCTTACCGCATCCGCACTGATTGCTGCCCAAACAACCCTGCGCATGGCCCACCACGCCCTTCTGCTCACCTACATCGGTTACGATGCCAACCGCGACGCCCTGTCAGCCGCCGCCAACGCCCTTCGCCCATCAAACGGCCAAGCCACCTGTGCCGCGTGGCTGCGCCATCACCTCAACGGCACGCAAAACACCCCGCGTCGCATCCAAGAGACTCTGTCCATCCGCACCGCCCACACCACACTTGGCGCAGCGCAACACACCTTAGATCAAGCCATCGCAACGCTCGAGACCGAACTGAACGCCACCTCCGACAGCCCTGCCCTGCTAGCCGATGGCACGCTGACCTCCACCGCCAATTTCCACACGCCAGCACTTGCTCTCGCCCTCGACACAACGATCCTCGCGCTCAGTCGCGTCGCAAACGACAGCCTCCAGCGCATTCAACGCCTGATGAACCCAGACCTTACCGCCCTGCCAAAATACCTGTCTCCCACTGGCGGCGCATCCGCAGGCTTTGTTCCCGCCCAAAAAACCGCCGCCGCCTTGCTGGCCGATATCCAACACCAATCACACCCAACGCACTCACCTGCCCCCGTATCCGATAGCGTCGAGGACGTGGCCACCATGACCCCGCAATCCGCCACCAAACTGCACGCCCTCACTGCACCCCTAAAACTCCTCCACGGATTAGAAGCACGCACCGCGCTGCAAGCGATCCACCTGCGCCACCCGAAACTTGGCCCAAACGCCGCGCCAATCGTCGCGACCCTGTCAAACGAACTGCCAATCCTAACAACCGACCGCCCGCTTGGCCCCGAAATAGAAAAAGCCGCCCGATTGCTCGAACGGCTTTAGTTTCTTCTCGCCAAAAATATCCGCGCCGCAGGCACCCCGCCCCGCAGGGCTCAGCGCCGCGCACGAATCAAACGCTGCTTAACGCCCCACTGATCGAAGACTTCACATCATCAATCGACGCCAAACCATCAATGCTCTGCAACTGGCCCTTGGCATAGTAATACCCGATCAGCGGCGACGTATCTTTGTAATACGCCATCAATCGTGTCTTCAGGCTGTCTTCATTGTCATCCGCGCGGCGCTTAAAATCGGAGCTGCCGCATTTATCGCACTTGCCTTCAACAGCAGGCTTTTTCGCTTCGTCGTGGAATCCCTCACCACAATTCCCGCAGGTATATCGCCCCGTAATCCGTGCCACCAGCGCGGTGTCATCAACCCGCATTTCAACAACCGTATCCAGTTTTTGCCCAACGCTCTGCAACAATTCACCCAGCGCGTCAGCCTGTGCCAACGTGCGTGGAAATCCGTCAAAAATGAACCCGCCATCCGCCTTGGCCGTTTCCAACTGTTCGCGGATCAACCCGATCACAATCTCATCTGTAACCAACTCACCGCGATCCATCACGCCGGCAACCATCTTGCCCATATCCGTGCCAGATGTGCGCGCCGCACGCAGCATATCGCCCGTGGACAGCTGAACCATATTGCGATCTTCCACCAAAACGGCAGCCTGAGTTCCCTTACCCGCGCCCGGTGGTCCAAGCAAAATAATGTTCATTGTAAAATCCCTTCGAAGTGCAGCGTATTGATAACGTCTTTTTCAAGCTAGCGAAATCAAGAAACGTATACTTGCGCATACACGTCGCAGCAGTGGCGAAATCCGCCAACGAAAAAAGGCCACACTGGGATCAGCATGGCCTCAAATTCTCGGGTATTTCAGGTCTTAGCGACCGCGACGACCGCCACGTGCCTTGCTACGGTTCTTACCGCGCAGTTTCGATTTCTCGATCAGGCTTTCGTATTGGTGCGCCAAAAGGTGCGACTGCACTTGCGTGATCGTATCCATCGTAACGGACACAACGATCAACAGCGACGTACCACCAAAGTAGAACGGGATCGCCAGTTGCGCGCGCAGAATTTCTGGCAACAAACACACGGCACACAGATATGCAGATCCAAGAACCAGCAAACGCACAACCACGTAATCCAGATATTCCTCGGTCTTTTTACCTGGGCGAATACCCGGCACAAAACCGTTCTGCTTTTTCAAATTGTCCGCAACATCATCCGTCTTGAACGATACGTTGGCCGTATAGAAATAGCTAAAGAACACGATCATTGCGACAAAGAACGCCAGATACAACGGTTGACCCGGGCCCATATACGCCAACAGCGTGTTCATGAACGGGCTTGTTTGCGTGCCAGAGAACGTCGAAATCGTCGTTGGCAACAGCAACAGCGCAGATGCAAAGATCGGTGGGATAACGCCCGCTGGGTTCAGTTTGATCGGCAGGTGGCTGCTTTCGCCGCCATAAACCTTCATGCCGACTTGGCGTTTGGGATACTGAATATGCACTTTTCGCAAGGCGCGCTCCATGTAAACAATGAACGCAATCACGATCACCACCATAATCATCACACCAACGATCACAGCAGGCGACAACGCACCAGAACGACCAGAGGCAAAGAACTGTGCCAATGCAGCAGGAAGTTCAGCAATAATGCCCACGAAGATAATCAAGGAAATACCGTTGCCGATACCGCGTGCAGTGATCTGCTCGCCGATCCACATCAGAAACATCGTACCACCGACCAGCGTAATCATCGCTGGCAACTGAAAGGACAAGAACCCAGGGTTTGACGCCAAATCGCCCGCTTCCAAACCACGGCTCATGCCGTAGGACTGGAACATCGCCAAAACTACCGTGCCATAGCGCGTGTATTGGTTGATCTTTTTGCGGCCTTGCTCGCCCTCTTTTTTCAACTGCTCCAATGCCGGAACCATCGCCGTCATCAACTGCACAATAATCGAGGCCGAAATATACGGCATGATCCCCAGCGCGAAAATGGCCATACGACCAATCGCCCCACCCGAGAACATATTCAGAATACCGCCCACACCTTGCTGCGCGCTTTCAACAAACTGCTCGAGCGCGATTGAATCGATACCGGGCACAGGGATAAAAGTCCCGATGCGATACACAATCAACAAACCCAGCGCAAATAAAATCCGCGATTGCAGTTCCTTGGCTTTACCGAAGGCTCCCCAACTGATGTTGGATGCCATTTGTTCAGCAGCAGACGCCATGAACGTTCCTTTCTAAAGAACAGTCGCCCGTTTAGGGGCGTGAAACACGAACGCCGCGAGATCGTTTCAGATCGCGCGGCGCCGAAAAACTTGATCGGATAGATATGTAAGCGGCGAATGCACCGCTCACAAGAGCAATTAAGCCGCTGCGTCTGCTTTTGATGTAGTTGTGACAGTAAGTTTACCGCCAGCCGCTTCAACAGCTGCAACCGCAGTCTTAGAAGCACCCGTTACAGTCAGATCAATCTTGGATGTGATCGCGCCTTTGTTCAGGATACGAACGCCATCTTTAACGCGACGAACCAGACCAGATTCAACCAAAGACTCTTCAGTGATTGGCTTCTTAGGATCGATTTTCTTCTCGTCGATGAACTTTTGCAGCAGGCCAAGGTTCACAACAGCATGCGTTTTCGCGTTGATGTTGTTAAAGCCGCGCTTAGGCAGACGTTGGTACAAAGGCATTTGGCCGCCCTCGTAGCCACCAATGGCCACACCCGAACGGGATTTTTGACCCTTGATACCACGGCCACCCATTTTACCAGTACCGGAACCCGGACCACGACCAATGCGTTTCCGCTTTTTAGTTGCACCTGGGTTGTCTGAAAGTTGATTCAGTTTCATTGTCGCTATCTCCTTTTGCCGGAACTACCCCCGATCAGCGACGAAAGGGGCAAACACGGCGTTACGATGTAATTCTGGAAAGGTTCCCAGAAAGGTGGCGTATAGACGGGATGTGGGGGGGTGGCAAGTGTTTGCTAGCGACCTAGTAAAGGACCGTCAGGGTGCGTGCCATCCGACGCAATGTTTCGCCACCCAACTTCTCTAAATACTCTTCATTGTCAGTTTCAAAAACAGCAACCGACATCTCGTGGCCTGCTAACATCATAAAGACGGCTTGATGAAGCCCCGAAGTAAAAACTGTATAGGTTTCGACGCTTGGACAAATCCTCGTGAAGTTAACTGAAGTTCGCTCGCAAACACCTTTACCATTTGCAACAAGTGGAGCGCACATTCGCTTTCGACTATCTGTAAACCCCGTCGTAGGGCTAGCGCTTCCATGATCTTGCAATGGATTATGAACGACATGCACAACAAATTTGAACAGCCCGTCGCAGGTCAAACACCTAAGAACTTTGCCATTTTCAATTGCAGTCTCTGCCCAGTCTTCTTTTCCGTCCATAAGACCCTCAGACGTAATGTGATCCAAACGGAGGACCAACACTTCATCCACAATCACGGAACTTGCCGTAAATGCAATAAAAAAGGATAGCAAATAGGAATCTTATGTCACTGATTGTAGACTGTTTTGTTCCATCGGAGTGGTGCATTTCAGCGCAGGTCTTTTTTTAATAGCAACGTCACCCCTTTGGTTTCAACCATTCGACAACACCCCAGGATGTGCTACCTTCTTTCCTACCAAGCACGGACACCACAACAATGCCCCCAACCCGCCGCACCCTTATCGCCACCGCGCTCGCGTTCTTCTCAACCCCTGCCCTCGCGCAACGTAAATTCCGCCGCTTCAAGCGCGTGCAATACATCGCTTCCCTTGGCCTCGAGAACGAAACATCTGGCACAGGCGCCCAAAACTGGGGCCTGTGGCGCGTTGATCCGGGGCCAATCGGTGTCTGGCTCAAATTCTACAAACTCCTCGCCAAAGCGGGCAATATCGCCCCCTCTGGCTGGCGGTTCGATATCAACGATTGGTGGGTCGATGAAAACGGCCTGATTATGAAGGCCCCCGAATTCCCTATGCCCGCAGGCCAATATTACGTCACCAACGGCGAAGAACACATTTCTTTGCTCACCGTGGACGCGCCCGACGCAAACGGCGCACAAACATGGAATCTATCTGACGAAAAACGCATCAAAGACGTGACCCACGGCCCCTGCCGATCATCCCGATACACCCCAGAATTTGAAGGCGCGGCCTGCTCCCCCTCAAACGCCGACATCTCTAAATTCCCGCTGCGGCCGGGCGAAAGCCCGCCACCCGTCGCCGATTGCAACAAAAAAGACTACGCCGTCCTGATCGTGTTTGGTGTCCCAGTGGAGGGCTAGCTCAACCCATGCGACCTCGCGACACATAGCTGTATCGGTCAAAAAAAATATCAAACTTGACGTGATTAAAATTTTACTTGAGGTGAAATTTTTATTCTGTGGGTGAAGAATCGCAACTACTGGGACTATGTGTGCCGCCATCTTAAGGGCACAGTAACAGCCCGAGTGCGGTATAAGCGTCAAAACTATCTACCGCAGACTGCGGCATCTCAAAGGAGGCACCCAGAGTCATGAAAAAAGTTTTATTAATTTTGGTCGCAACAGTAGAAATTTCTTTCTACCTGATTGTCATCCATGATCATTTCAAACTCAAGAATCCAGCAGGCTTCGAAATCTACACTGCTGAAACTTAATAAAAACCTTGGGACGGAAGGTGTACCTTTTTCAGTCAATCAATCTGATTTAACCAGATTGGACAAAGATTTGATGTATCCATCGAATTGTACGTCAAAAATATCGCTAAGGCCGCTTCGAGATTTTTGCGGGATGTAAAATATACCAACATCACAATAGCTCTGACACCTGTCGTAACCGATTGGCTAATTGAAAAATCCGATGACAAGACCAAACCATGGTTGACCGTTACGGGGAATGATATTGTTAAGGCCAAGAACTGGGTCGAGAATGACAAAAAAATCAACAATTTCTGCCGTGAAAATTTCAGCCATCCAAGATTGGCTCACCTATATTGGTTGTTTCGTAAAGTACTATTCAGTGGAACTTACAAAAGATGAGCGTTTTTATTCGGTGTAGATTTTCTTTCGCAATCACAAGATTTAAACCGAGACCTCCAACAGAGAAAAGTCTCAATCGTTCCTCGAAAACAAAAAGCACGTCAAGGAGAATACTACCTCTTTCGCGCTTCTTTGAGCACAGATTCCTCGTACGTGTCCTCGAATTTCCATTTTGACTACAATCCGATTGGTTGTCATAGCTATCAAATGGATGGAGTCATTAAGCGTGGAAATATTAACGTGAGCGCTTCAGGTGACGGGTTCTATTTTTTTCAGACGGTTGCTACACTCTTACCGGCAGGTACGATGTTTTTTTCGATGCCACACCTCACACAATGATTGATCACTACATTTTTGATGATGATTCAAACAGCGCAGAATTGGGCGGAGTTTGGACAACAGTTTTTCTAGAGACAAAGCGCCTGCGAACAATCCAGGTTTCGCTATTTGGAAAAAGAAATTTTCCAGATTTAGAAAATATCGAAAAATTCGGAGAAATGGATCAACTTCCTGACTATGTGAAAACAAGGTTAGATATCGCTGCTGAACTACGTAAAAACTAGAAAAAAAAGCCCCCGCAATCCTGCGAGGGCGTTCAATTTCAAGTCGGGAATTGCGTGCCTAAGCCCGCAATCCCTTAACCTTTTTCTTCGATGATCTCTACCATGTGAGAGATCTTGCGCACCATGCCGCGTACGGAAGGTGTGTCTTCCAGCTCGCGTGTTTTGT
>JASJIO010000144.1:0-5231 GCA_037625035.1 Amylibacter sp. | reverse complement strand
ATATCCGCACATGCGATTTGATCCTCGAACAATTCAGACAATGGCGTTTCATGATCCAGATTTTCATCCATCGCACGCTGTGCATCCACGGCCGCCACATTATGCGCAAAACGCCCCTCGGTCACGGCCTTGCCATCCACCACAGTCACAACACCGTCCACGGTCACCTTGGTTGAAATTTCAGGCCAGTTAAACGCGCGGATTAATGGTTGTGGCAACGCCAAACCAGATGTCTCAATCACAATGTGATCAGGCTTGTTTTCACGTTCCAACAACTTGGTGATCGTGGGGATGAAATCATCCGCAACGGTGCAACAAATACAACCATTGGACAGCTCTACAATATCGTCTTCTGAACATGTCTCGTCGCCACACCCCTTCAGGATATCGCCATCAACACCCAGATCGCCAAATTCGTTGATGATCAACGCGATGCGTTTGCCTTGTGCATTTTGCAACATGTGACGGATCAGCGTGGTTTTCCCCGCGCCAAGGAAACCGGTAACAACAGTCGCTGGAATTTTTTGTGCCATGATAATCTTTCCATTTCATTTCTATTCGTCATATTAAATTGCGCGACCTTCCACAACGGGCTAGGAATGCCCAATGGACGTCACACATAAACTTCACATCTGTTCAACATGTCTAAAAGACACCGAAACAGACCCACAGGGCGAAACGCTGGCGGCCGAATTGCGCCAACTCTTCGCCAATTCTGATGACAGCGCCATTCGCGCGATTTCCATTGAAACCGTTGAATGCATGTCCATGTGCGATACACCAACATCCCTGTCATTTCGCGCAACCGATAAGGCTGCATATTTATTCTCTGGCATTGATCCAACTGCCGATCACGATGATATTCTCGCATTTGCCAAATTATACACCGAATCGGATGATGGCTGGATAGATGACGCCCGCCCCTGCGGCCGCCTTCGTTTTTGTCTCACGGGACGTATCCCCGCGTAATTATTCAACGCTGATGGTCTTCGCGGCCTGAACCGCCACCCCATCCACAGCCAACGGGCTGTGCGTATTGCCATTCAGGGTAACTGAAACAGTCACCTCACCACTTGGCAATTCCCCGATATGCATCCAAGGCCCATAAACGCGCGCCAGTTTTTCACCATTCACAAACACATGTGCATGGCCCGTATTCGCCACATGCTCTTGGTTTACGGCACGTGGTGTAAATGTGAAATTATCAACCATTACCTGCAAATTCCAACCTGCCGCACTATCCTTGGTCAACGCGAAATCCACAGACGGTGCAGGGCCATCGCCATTTTCCAACAACGCGGAATGATCGTGACCACCATGATCATGCGCGGCACCATCGGCCATCTCGCCATGGGCATGACCATCCAATTCTGCACCACTGCTTAACGCCAACAGGAATCCAATACCTGCGCCAAAGAACAGACCAATAAACAACAACATGAACTTACGCATGTTATGCATCACCCTCAGAATTCCAGAAATGCGCGGCCAACAGACCCAACACAACCCATGCGGCCATGCCAACGCCTAATGCATTACCTGCAAACAATCCGGCCAATTCTGGCGGCACACTGCCGTGGAATTTATCTGGATGTGGTGCGCCAACAATATGTGGCGCCGCCAGCAATATAACAGCAACACCCCAAACCACCATCGAACGCCCAAACGCGATCAACCATAATCCCAGCGCAGTTGCGCCCACGGTTGCAAACCACCAAATTTGGCGCGCACCAACATCTGCGGCAGACGATCCAGGCAATTCTGGTGGCAATCCGATTGCCGGTGCAAAATGCACGGCAATAAATCCGGCCAAACCCCAAATGATCCCAACGCGCGGCGACAAAACATGCCCACGCTCTTGGGCAAACGCCATGCCCGCAATCATCATTAAGGCATAACCAGTGTAAATCAGCGCTGAAAACAAAACACTCAACCCATCACGCATCGCATCAAATTGATAGCTCGGCCCATGGGATGCACTGCCAGCAGTCACGCTATGCGTCAGCGCGCCGCTCTCAAACAGCTCCGCATGCAATAAATGTGGTTGCACAAACGCCAATTGCAGCAAGGCGGCAAGCAGCCCCGCTGCAAAACCAGCGAACAACGCGCTGGTAACAATTCTAGAAAGCATGGCTTAGTGGCAGGGAAAGCCAGTTGCGTGACGCGTGTCATGTGCTGCGTCGTGCAATGTTGCCGCCTGAAGGTGGCCCGCAACGATCATCACTGTCAAACCGATCAATGCCGCAAATACGATTTGCGCAGATGATGTGTTAACGCGTGTCTGTGTTTTAACTTGTGTGTTCATTTTATTTCTCCTCACCGTCATCCCCGACGGCCTTGATTACGTTGCGCAAGGCTGGTTTCCTGACTTACGGATCGATCGCTCTGCCCACCTTCCCAGCTTGCGCCAGTGGCTTTTGGACATCGCTCTCCGCATACAGTCGCGGGGGCGGTCGTGGCTGTGGGCCCCTTTTGGGTCGTCCCTCTCCACATTCCCATTTGATCCCCGAATGTTAAAACACTCTGTGCGGGGAACCATGCCCTGTCTTTGTGCCTTCAAAACAGCTTGGCGGTCAAGTGGGATTGCGACACGCTTTGAATGAATCGCGCCCCGTGGTGATTTATAGACACAGCACAAGGCGCCAAACATGTAAACTTGTAATGCGTTTACGCTAAAACCTCACCAATCAACATTTGAGGGGCACCGTTGTAAAAGTTCGCGATATCTTCCAAAACAGGGCCAGCAGCACCCAATGCTGCATCCATTGCACCCTGATTCTCGAATGTCATTGTCGCAATAACATGATATCCTGCTGGCGTATCTGGTCCACCAGCCAATCCCTTACATATGTTTGTTGATTGAATGTGGGCACCCATATGTTTGCCAACCAAAGGCATGTGTGTGGCTAAGTAGTAGTCATGATCAAAAGTCGTATCATTATCGGTCGCATAAAGTACCTGTAAAGATTGAGCCATGATGAGTCCCTTTTGTTAAGATTATTTATATTTATAAGTAAATGTTAGCATAGTTTTCTTGTAGCGACTAATTTTAATCAGCGCCGTTGATTAAGCTTCAGACAGGTTACAACGGCGCCGCACCCAGCGGTGGCGCCGTTTTACACTGAAAACGACAATATCTTGTGGATAACTCTGCCTAAACCGCTAAATACAGGGTTTTTATGTTGACTCGTAACCCCCGAAACACTGAATTTAACTGAAATAAGAATCATAGGGCGAATTGCGTGCAGTTCAGTAAACTCAGATTAACAGGCTTCAAAAGTTTCGTGGACCCCACGGAGCTGGTGATTGCTGATGGGTTAACGGGGGTCGTTGGCCCCAACGGCTGTGGTAAATCGAACCTCCTCGAAGCATTGCGCTGGGTCATGGGCGAAAACCGCCCCAAAGCAATGCGCGGCGGCGGCATGGAAGATGTGATCTTCGCAGGCGCCGCATCACGCCCAGAACGCAACTATGCCGAAGTGTCATTGTTAATCGACAACACCCAACGCCTCGCCCCCGCCGCCTTCAATACCCAAGACGTTCTGGAAGTGCATCGTCGCATCACCCGCGATGTTGGTTCCGCCTACAAAGCAAACGGCAAAGAAACCCGCGCACGCGACGTCCAAATGTTATTCGCCGATGCATCCACGGGCGCACATTCCCCCGCATTGGTACGTCAGGGTCAAATCTCTGAACTGATCAACGCCAAACCCAAGGCACGGCGTCGCGTATTGGAAGAGGCGGCTGGCATTTCAGGCCTCTACCAACGTCGCCACGAAGCAGAACTTAAACTGCGCGGTGCTGAAACAAACTTAAACCGTGTCGATGACGTCGTCGAACAACTCGACAGCCAACTTGGATCGCTGGCACGCCAAGCACGCCAAGCAAAACGCTACCGCGAAATCGGCACCGAACTCCGCCAATCCGAAGGTCTATTGCTCTACCGCCGCTGGCGCGAAGCAGACATTGCACGCCAAGCTGCATCGGATGAGTTGATTGCCGCGACCAAAGCCGCCGCAAATGCGCAAACAGAAGCATCCCAATCCCTAAAAGCCCGCGAATTGGCCGAAGGCAAAGTGCCCCCGCTACGCGAAGAAGAGGCAATCGCTTCTGCCGTCGTACAACGCCTCACCGTGCAACGCGATACACTGGCCGACCAAGAGGCACGCGCACGCGATCAAATCGAAACACTCCGCTCGCGCATCGAACAACTCGGCAACGACATCGATCGTGAAACTGGCCTTAACAAAGACGCCGAAGAAACCATCAAACGCCTCGATTGGGAACAAGACCAGATCGAAAAGGCATCCCTTGGTCACGACGAAAAACTCAACGCCGCCAATCTTGCCGCCCGCGACGCCGCTGGCATCATGCAAGAAAAAGAGAGCGAACTTGATAAATTAACAGAAGACGCCGCACGCCTCTCCGCACGTCACCAATCCGCACACCGCTTGCTGGCAGACGCGCAATCGGTTCTGGATAAACGCCAAACAGAATCAAACGCCGCCGCAGGCAATGTTCTGGATGCTGAACAAGGGTTAGAGGAAGCCCAAGAGCGCTTCGAACAATCCACCGCAACCCGCGCAATTACCCAAGAAGCAATGCTTCAAGCCGAAGCAAAACTGCTACAAATAGAAGAACAACGTTCAGGCGCACAATCCGCCGACAGCGACGCACGCGCGGCACTGTCCGAGTCTGAGGGTGAAGCAAACGCCCTTCGCGCCGAAGTCGCCGCATTGGAACGCGTCATCGCGCGCGACAGCGCCGACGGCAAACAACTCCTCGACAGCATCCGTGCGGCGAAGGGCTACGAGGCCGCACTCGGCGCGGCCCTAACAGATGATCTAAAAGCACCCATAATCGACGCAAACGGCCTATCTGGCTGGGCGCAACTGTCTGATTACGCCACCACGAATGACCTGCCCTCTGGCGCACAACCTCTCTCGGCTCACGTCACCGCACCATCCGTTTTGTCCCGCCGCTTGGGTCAAATCGGCGTGGTTTCCCGCGCAGACGGTGCACGTCTACAATCTGATCTAAAACCGGGTCAACGCTTGGTCTCCACCGATGGCGACCTATGGCGCTGGGACGGTTTCCGTCAGGGCGGCGATGACGCCCCATCCGCCGCGGCCCTGCGCCTACAACAAATGAACCGCCTCGAAGAGTTGCGTGAAACACTGGCCCTTGCCACATCACGCCTCGAAGCATCACAAGAGAATTTTGACCGCGTT
>JASJIO010000143.1:0-28668 GCA_037625035.1 Amylibacter sp. | reverse complement strand
GTGCGGCATCAAGGGCAGGATCGAATTTTGCTTTTGATCCCGCTTCGAGGATTTCCTCTTTCCGTTTGACCGCCTTTTCGATCAGGTTTGGCTTGTCGAGTTCAGCCCATTCTTTGGGGGAGGTGCGGTCCCCAAGTGTTGGGTAAACGTTATCTGCTTCCATGCGGCTGAGGGTTTGGCTGGTTCCCAAATAGTGACCCGGACCGTTTATGCAAACATCCGCCATTTGATCAAGCGCGAGGGTTTCGTCGTTCACTTCGATGCCGCGCACACAGCGCAAGGCTTGGCCGATGACATCGTCGCCTAGAACAAGGCTTTCATGGCAAAATCCAAGAAGGGAGGCGTGCATACCCGCGGCCTCGTAAATCATGTTGAGGCCAGAAAGGCCCGTCATCACGTTGGAACACATCTGTTCCCAACCAGCCTGCATGTCGGGCATTTTGGAATCGGATGCGCCACCGGCTGCCCCTCCAGGAAGGCCGTAGAATTTGTGCATTTGCGCGCAACCCGAAGACAAAAGCGCTTGTTCGCCAGAACCAACGGACATGGCACCTGTGCGCAGATCAAGACCGAAGGGCCATGTGCCGAAGATGGCGGGATGGCCCGGTGCGATTGCGTTGACGTAGACAAGACCCGCGAGGCATTCGGCGGTGGCTTGTGTGATTGCGCCCGCGATGGTTGATGGTGCGGTTGCCCCTGCCATACCTGCGGAGAGGAGCAAAACAGGCATGCCACCGCGAATGCAGGCCTCCATGACTTCGCAGGATTCAGTTGCGAATTTCATAGGCGGAACAACAAAACAGTTAGAATTTGAAATCCATGGTTTGGTGCGGTAGTTGGATTCGCCCCCAGAGATTTCGTAGATCATTTCAAACGCGCCCGGCACAAAGGATGGTTCGGTGAAAGAGGTGCCGATGTGTTTGGTCGTGCCAGATGCGCAGGCGTAGATGGTGTTAAGGTCCATCTCGTAGTTATCAGGGATATCGCGGCAGACCATCGGGCGTTGCAAAAAGTGGATGTTGTCTAGGCGATCAACGATACGGGCGGCATCATGCAGATCTTGAACCTTGCATTCGCGGTAATTATTGCCCATTATGTCAACGATGTGAACCGCTGCGCCAGCAGTGCCATAGTGGACGCGGTTGCCTGACAATTCCAGATCATTTTTACCGTCACGACTGTGAAGTGTGATTGATGTGCGGGCTTTGGAGAGCATGTCCTCAACGAGGGCACGCGGGAAACGAATGCGGCCATCGTCGCCTTGGATAGCACCTGCATCTGTTAGAATTTTAACGCCCGATGGCGGAGCGTCTGCGAGGCCTATCGTTTCGAGGGCCGTAAGGGCGGCATTGTGGATTTTGAGCACATCTGCATCGGAGAGGGGCTTGTACGTGCCGCCTTCCATGCCTGCGCGAATTGGGCGGACGTCATCTGCGAGCGGAGCTGCGCGAAGGGCTTGGCGGGCGGAGCGGCCGCCTGAGCGGCGGGTTTTGGTTTTTGACATTTGGGGATTCGCTTTGATTGGATTTGGAACAGAGATTCAGATGTTTAAAACTGCGGCGATCCGCGTGCCGCGCGCCCACGGTTCGCACCAATTGTGCGTGAAACGAGGGATGTCATCCAATCGAGGTCAATCATGTTGTCGCTCTGCTTTTGTGAAACCAGATTGCGATGGATCACGAATTTCGACAAGCCTGTTTGCGGCAGAAGGGTCGTTTTTGGACCTTTACCATCTGCCGCCTGCGCCGCCACCCGATGATGCGCTGCCGCTAGAGCCACCGCTGCTGCCACCTGAAGACGAAGAACTTTTGGTTATGCGTGGGATGGTGACCATTTCTTCGTATTCATGTTTTCAGTTTTTACAGGTGTATTCGACACGCGCTTTGTCTGAGCGGGAAGTGGTTGCAGAGGTTAGAACCGTACGGGTCGAATACATGGTGATGTGATTGCATTTTGTGCAGGCGGAGTATGATGAGAACCAGCCTTTGTAGCCTTCGATCTTGGTGTGATCGTCGTAAGGGCAATACCAAACATCGTAATCGACGGACTTTAGCGCCTCCTCGACTTGTTGACCTTGGGCGAGGTAGCTGTCGTCTTCAAATTCGGCCAAACGGCGCATTTCGCGATCCCCCTTTGAAACAAGGATCAGGATGCCATCGTTACGCTGTGCATTGCCGATGCCCCATGTGTTAAACAGGCCCACAGCGAAGGTTTTGAATGAACCTGTTCAGCCGTAATCGCTTTGCCTGTCGATGGTGACGACTGTGATTTCAAGGTCGCGTTCTTTTTTGGCGGCCCGTAACATGACCTCGATGCGCTCTTCGGACTGAGTGCTGATAATATTGGCAAAATCATTCACATTAAGCGACTTAGGATTTGGGTAATTTTGGGCGTTCGCCAAAATTGGCAGCATGAGAACGGCAATAAGCGCAATAGTGAGTTTGGTGAAAATTTTATGTGGGTAAAATATGGATTGGGCGTGGGATTTCAAGTTTTTAATGCAGCCCCTTAGGAAGCCGCAAGTTCGGTGATGACGTCATAGGCCATCATCACATCGTCACGGGTGCAATCAAATTGGCCCGCCACGAAACGGATCACAAACGCGCCTTCGTGCAAGGTTTGTGTAAGGTAAATGCGGCCATCATCGTTGATCTTTTGCAATAGATCGGCGGATGCTGTGTTCGGATCACCGCCCGTTGGTGTGTGCTGGAAGGTGAACAAAGACAGGCGGCTGTCTGTGGTGATTCTAAAGTTTGGGTGTGCAGCGATTTTTGCTTCCAGTTCTTTCGCCCATTTGACGTGGTTGCGCATGCGCTCACGCAATCCCTCGAGCCCGTAGGCGCGGACCAAAAACCAGAGTTTAAGGGCGCGAAAGCGGCGACCGAGTGGGACAGTCCATTCGTTAAAGTTGGTGATTTCAGAGGCTTGTGGTGTTTCAAGGTAGGATGGGCGCAGGCCCATTGTGCGGCGTTGAATATCCGCGTCTTTGAGGAATTGGATGGAGCAATCAAAGTTTGCGCCGAGCCATTTATGAGGGTTGAACACGATACTGTCGCAATCACCTGCGCCGGCCCAGATATCGCGAAGTTCGGGGCAAATCATTGCGGAACCTGCCCAAGCTGCATCAAGGTGGGTGTAGAGGTCTTCGGCTCGGGCTATTTTGATTAACGGGGGAAGGTCGTCGCAGGCACCGATTGATGTGCCCCCTGTGCACAGGATTACGCCTGCGGGTGTGTGGCCTGCGGCGCGATCTGCATCAATAGCGGTTTGCAATGCCGCTGGGTCCATTTGATACTGCGAATTCGTAGCGATCTTGACCAAGTTTTCTTGGCCGATGCCTGCGACCCAGCAAGCTTTGTCGATGGAGGAGTGCACCTGTTCGGAGCAGTAAATACGCATTCTGGGTTGGCCAGAAATGCCCTGATCGTTGCCGGTGAATCCAGTGGCGCGTTCGCGGATTGTTAGGACGGCGGACAGGGTGGCCGAGCTGGCGCTGTCTTGGATGACGCCTTTGAAACCTTTGGGAAGATCAATGGCTTGGCGAAACCAGTCGATCATCACTTCTTCTATTTCGGTGGCGGCAGGGGAGGTTTGCCAAAGCATGCATTGGGATGCGATTGCGTTGGTGAGTTGTTCTGCGATCATGGACGCAGGGGCAGCGTTTGATTGGAAGTAGGCAAAGAAACGCGGGTGTTGCCAATGGGTTATGCCATCTGGAACGATGCGTTCAAAATCTGCGATGATGGTTTCCATGTCTGTCGCAGCTTCTGGTGGAGATGCAGGCAGACGTGCTGCGATTTCACCGATTTGCGTTTGCGCACGCACTGGTTTTTCGCGCAGGGTTGCGAAATGCTGTTCAATCCACTGTGTGGCGCGGTTGGTCCATTTGGCGTATTCGGAGTATTTCATTTTTAATTCTCGCTAACGTGTTAATTAGTTTTACTCAGTTAACGGGATAGGCGCAAGCCTTGTGTCACAAGGCCAAGACGGGTGTTAACCGAGCATTGCGTCGATATCGGTTTTTGAGACCCCGTTGGCGAGCGGGGACATATCGCCGTCGTTTAATATTGCGCCAGCTGCATCCACTAAGGCTTGGTGCGTAACGCGCGCAAGAGCGGACCCGAGCGAAATGCGGGCTACACCCATATCGGCGTAGTCTTTGCGGCTGAGTTGGGTGAAAACAGGTCCAGCGGCCAGCGCATTAATTGGTTTTTTGGTACAGGCGACAATGGCGCGAAGGTCTGCGACAGATTTGGGGAAAGGCGCATAGAGGCAATCTGCACCCGCTTCATCGTAGGCTTGGAGCCGTTTGATTGCTTCGTCGATATCATAATAGCCGTTCATGATGCCATCGGCACGCGCAACCAAAACAAAATCGCGCGGCAGGGCGCAAGTGGCCGCGACGGCGGCTTTGATGCGTTCTACTGACAGGTCGAAATCATAGGCTTGGTCTGCGTCAAAAGTGGTGTCTTCGATGGAGCAGCCAGCGAGGCCCGCTTCACAAGCTAATCGAATGGTCTCTGCTACAACTTCGGGTGCATCGCCATAACCGTTTTCAAAATCGCCAGAAACAGGGAGGTTTGTTGCGGCAACGAGGTCTGCCGCGTGGGACAGGGATTCGTCGCGACTGATGGTGCCCATGTCTTGGCGTCCAAGGGTAAATGCATGCCCGCCAGATGTGGTTGCCAAGGCCTGTGCGCCAAGGCTGGCGAGGACTTTGGCGCTGCCTGCATCCCAAGCGTTTGCGAGGATGAATGGGTTGCTTGATTGATGAAGCGCGCGGAATGCGGGGCCTGGATCGTGGGTCATGGGTTAGCCTTTCATTTCGGATGGGTCATAAAACATGTCAACGGTTTGGATTTTACCTGCTTCTGAGACAGTAAATGTGTTCCAGCCGCTGAGTTTTGTGAAGGCATTTGTTTCAGAGTGGTGGCCGTACAAGGTCCATGATTGCAGGGCGTTTGCACCTGCGATGCGAGTGTCATCGGCCATGTAATGCAGGTCTGGGAACAGGGTGATGAATCCTTGGGCCACGTCTGCAATGGCTTTTGGGTCGGTAGCGGGGGTGCCGTTTACGATCAGCTGGCCTGTTGGTTCAAAGTGTTGCGAGATGTCAAAGCCGTTACGCGCTGTCCATGCGGCGGCGTAGGATTTCGCGAGGTCGGCGATTTTGGCGGAGGTGATGGGCATGGGTTAGGAGACCTTTGATTTGGCGAAGGCGATCAAGCGGGTGAGGGCTTGGGTGAATTGATCGTCGGGGATGGTCATAGCGACACGGATGTGGCCTGCGGCGGATGCGCCAAAGCTCTCGCCCGGCATGACGGCGATGTGTTCTTGTTCGAGCAGTTGGTCTGCGAAATCGTCGCCTGACAGGCCCGTCGCGCGGATGTCGAGCATGAGATACATCGCGCCTTGGGCTGGGATCAGGCGGACGTGGTGTTCGCCATCAAGTATATTTTCTGCGATTTTAAGGCGGTTGCGGAACACGTTGGCGACTTCGGTTTCCAATTCCGTTCCGTTGGTCAGCGCAAAAGTGGCGGCGTCTTGGATGAAGCCCGGCACGCCGTAGGTGTTGATGGTGGATAAATCGAGGATGCGTTCAATCGCGTGTTCTGGGCCGATGATCCAGCCCACGCGCCAGCCTGTCATGGCGTGAGATTTGGACATGGAGCCGATGACAAAGCAATTGTCGGCCATGTTTGGTAGGCTGCGGGGAGAAATGTGTTCGCCGCTCCAGATTTGGGTGTCGTAAACCTCGTCTGAAACTAGCGTGACATCGTTTTCAAGGCACACATCACAGATCATTTGTAAGGTTTCGCGGGAATAAATCACGCCTGTGGGGTTGTTGGGTGAATTGATCAGGAGGGATTTTGCTGATTTGGCGTGCGGTTCGAGATCGGCGCGTTGGGGCTGGAAGTTGTGATCAGAATGGGTTGGAACGGGCAAGGCATGGGAGCCGATTGAACGGATGCCGCCTGGATAGGTGGCGTAGTACGGATCCATGAACAGGCCTGTATCGCGCTGGTCTAGCAGGGCGAGGTGGGCAGCAAAAAGGGCGGCTTGGCCACCTGTTGTGACGATGACGTTGTTGGCAGATGTTGGAACACCCGTTTGCGTTTGGACACGGGCGGCAATGGCATCGCGCAGCTCTTGGCTGCCCGGAACCGCGGCGTAGCCAGTGTTGCCCGCTTTCGCGCTTTTGTACATTTCTTCGATGATGGACGGATCGGTGCGATTGTCGTGTTCACCGATTGTAAGTTCAAGGACTGGGATGCCTGCATCGACCATGTCGCGCGAACGATACAAGATATCCCAGCCGTCAGAGCCGTCGCCTGTGATGGATTGAATGCGATTTGAAAGTTTCATGGGCCGGGTCCGTCATCAAGTGTTGAGGGACGGCAACACGGATTGGGGAGATTCTGCAAGTGCCTGTGATCGTTTGTGATCGTTGCGGTATAGGAATTTGGATTTTTTGATCAAAATGTGCTGTTGAGCGTCGCAAAATTTGAGGGTTGTTTTTTATAAACTCTGAAGTATGGTTGCCCTCATGAGAAATCAAAGCATCATTTGCCTCATTTGTATTATCCACTGACAGTGTCAGGCGGACTGCTTCTCTATTTCCTAAACAGATAACGAGTGATAGGTCCGCCACGGCAGAACTGCGTGTACGTGTGAGGAAGACCAATGACTGATATCAAGCTGTATAACACAAAGACCCGTTCAAAAGAGGCGTTCACGCCTTTGTATGCCAATGATGTGCGGATGTATGTCTGTGGTCCAACAGTTTATGATCGTGCGCATATTGGGAATGCGCGGCCCGTCATTGTGTTTGATGTTTTGTATCGGTTGTTGCGCGAAGTTTATGGCACCGATCACGTGCGGTATGCGCGTAATTTCACGGATGTGGATGATAAAATCAACGCAACGGCAGCGGCGCGCAAAGCGGCTGGCGCTGTGGGGACGTTGGAAGATTTGGTTCAGCAGCGCAGCGATGAAACCATCGCTTGGTATCTGGAGGATATGGGCGCACTGGGCAATTTAGAACCTGATCATGCGCCGCGGGCGACTGAGTATATTGCCGAGATGGTTGCGATGTCTGCGGATTTGATCGAGGCAGGGCATGCGTACGAAGCCGAAGGTCATGTGCTGTTTGATGTGACGTCTTATGAGAATTACGGCTCGCTGTCAGGGCGATCTGTTGATGACATGATCGCGGGCGCGCGGGTTGAGGTGGCGCCGTATAAACGCAATCCCATGGATTTTGTGTTGTGGAAGCCGTCAGATGCGGATCAGCCTGGCTGGGGCAGTCCGTGGGGGCGTGGGCGACCGGGGTGGCATATTGAGTGTTCTGCGATGGCTGAAAAGCTGTTTGGGAAGAAGTTTGATATACACGGCGGCGGGTTGGATTTGGCGTTTCCGCATCACGAGAACGAGAAGGCGCAATCCTGTGTCTGCGGGTCAGAGGATGATTTCGCGCAGGTGTGGATGCACAATGAGATGTTGCAGGTTGAGGGCAAGAAGATGTCCAAGAGCTTGGGCAATTTCTTTAGTGTGAAGGAATTGATGGAACAGGGCTATCCAGGCGAGGTTATTCGGTTTGTGTTCTTGAGTACGCACTACCGCAAGCCGATGGATTGGACGGATAAGAAGGCGAAAGAGGCTGAGGCGACTTTGCGGAAATGGTATGCGCAAGCGGCCCAAGCTTTGGACAAGTCTAAGCCAACTCAATCGGTTCTTGATGCCCTTGGCGATGATTTGAATACCGCGGGGGCTTTGGCGGAAATGCATCAACTTTCACACGCAGATGATCTAACAGCTTTGCGTTCTAGCCTTAGAATTCTGGGGCTTTTGGATGGCGGCATTCCTGATTGGGCCAGTCAACGGCATCCCTTGCTTGGGTCGTTAGAGTCACGCCTTACTGTTTTACGGGGCGAGGCCATGGAAACGAAGGACTTTTCGAAAGTAGACGCATTAAAATCTGCACTTACAGATGTTGGTGTAAGCGTTCAAATGTCTAAAAACGGAATATCGTTGGAACCTACAGGTGGGTTTGATGCATCTAAGTTGGAGAAGTTACTATGACCAAAGAGCGTCTCTACCTATTCGATACCACCCTGCGCGATGGCCAGCAAACTCAAGGTGTGGATTTCACGACTGAGGACAAAGTCCGCATTGCCCATGCGCTTGACGATTTGGGGCTGGATTATGTTGAAGGCGGCTGGCCTGGGGCCAATCCAACGGACAGCGACTTCTTTGATGCAGCACCAAAGCTAAATCGTGCCACGTTCACGGCGTTTGGGATGACCAAGCGGTCTGG
This sequence comes from Amylibacter sp., assembly GCA_037625035.1. Taxonomy (GTDB): domain Bacteria; phylum Pseudomonadota; class Alphaproteobacteria; order Rhodobacterales; family Rhodobacteraceae; genus Amylibacter. The sequence continues at coordinate 20,351 of JASJIO010000143.1, read as the reverse complement.
ACGCTCTGCTGAGAACGACGATGTTTTGGCAGCTGTAATGAACGCAAATACGCCTGCTGTTTGTTTGGTGGGCAAAACGCATGATTTTCACGTGACCAAGGCGCTGGGCATCTCGCTTGATGAAAATGTGGAGAATATTTCTGAAAGCTTCAAACATATCGTGGCCTCTGGGCGCGAAGCGTTGTTTGATTGTGAGCATTTCTTTGATGGGTTTAAGGCCAATCCTGAATACGCATTAAAGGCTGCAAAGGCTGCGTTTGATGCGGGGTGCCGATGGATTGTTTTGTGCGACACGAATGGTGGTGCGTTGCCAGAAGAGGTGCGCGCAGCAACGGCGGCGGTGATCGCGAGCGGGATTCCCGGTGATCATGTGGGTATTCACACCCATAATGACGCAGAGATGGCGGCGGCAAATACCTTGGCGGCCGTGGGTGCTGGCGCGCGGCATATTCAAGGCACGTTGAACGGACTGGGGGAGCGGTGTGGCAATGCCAATCTGACCGCAATCATTCCTACTTTGTTGTTGAAGGAGCCGTACGCGAGCCAGTTTGAAACGGGTGTTACGACTGCGGGTTTGAAAACGCTGACGAAGGTTTCGCGGATGCTCGACGATATTTTGAACCGTGTGCCGAACAAATGGGCGGCCTATGTTGGGGTGAGCGCGTTTGCCCATAAGGCGGGGCTGCATGCATCGGCAATTTTGAAAGATCCAACGACATATGAACATGTAGAGCCGTCAAAGGTTGGGAATGAACGAATTATTCCGATGTCCAATCAAGCAGGGCAATCGAACCTGTTGAAGCGGTTAAAAGATGCAGGAATTGCGGTGGAAAAGGGCGACCCACGGCTGGGCGAAATCCTGAACGCGGTCAAGGATCGTGAAGATCAGGGGTATGCCTATGACGGGGCGCAGGCCTCGTTTGAGATATTGGCGCGGCGTGTTTTGAGCAGTTTGCCAATCTTTTTCGACATCATGCGGTATCGCGTGACCGTGGAGCGTACCAAAGTACCGGGTAAGGGGCGGATGACATTGTCTGAAGCCGTGGTTGCGGTGAATATTGGCGGGCAGAAACATTTGTCGGCCAGTGAAAGTATGGATGAGGTCGGAAATGATCAGGGACCTGTGAACGCGCTGTGGCGTGCATTGGAACGCGATTTAGGCCCGTATCAAAGCATCATTGACGATATGCATTTGGTTGATTTTAAAGTGCGCATCACTGGCAGTGGGACCGAAGCTGTGACGCGTGTTGTGATCGACAGCCAAGATGGGAATGGTCAACGCTGGTCTACTGTTGGGGTTTCGGCCAACATTGTGGACGCGAGTTTTGAAGCGCTTACGGATGCGATAAATTGGAAGCTGTTGCGCGATGGTGCGGCCGCATAATTCCCGCATTCTTTTGAGCTAAACGGTTGGACCTGCTGACGAAAGCAAACCCAACCAAATTTGGGAAATTGTGCGCGTTAGTTGTATAGGTCGTAAAAGAAATCGGCCGCTGCCTGACGCACCCAAGGATCTTCGTTTCTTAGAAATTGGCGTTTCTCAGCTTCGCTTAACATGTCGTATTGCTTTGCAAGTTCCAGTTGGCCCGAGCGTAAAAGTTCAAGTTCGATTTTGTCTGTGGTATTGTTCTGATCCGCAAACGCGCCAGTTGCGAGAAAGAGCGCCGCGGCAGTTGATACGATGAGAGTTTTCATTTGTATTTCCTTGCATTGTTTCATTGTTTTTGGGGTACTGCAAAAATTGACAATTGGGAAAACACGATTGCTAGCGTTTTTGTGTATGACGTTTTGAATTGAACGAGGAATAAAGTGATGGGCATTGTTTTAAGGGTTTTGCGGTTCGCCGTGATTTCGGGTGCAATTTATTTGTTGATTGCAGGCGGATTGATCCTGTCGCAGTGGCCCGCAGGAAAAGTTGCTGGCGGAGGTCTAGCTTTTGAGAAGATGGTTTTGGATCACGCGGCGATTACCCCTAAGAGATACACGGCGCGTGATGGAACAAAGATGAATGTGCGGATTCGAGATGGAAACGGGCCGTTGGTTGTTGTTGTTCATGGATCAGGAGGGCATGGCGGTGCCTATGATTGGCTGGCTGAACAAATTAGCCTGACGGGCGCAGAAGTTTTATTGCCCGATTTGCGGGGGCATTTTGGTGCTGATGGCCGCAGCGGGGACATAGATTATATTGGGCAATACGAAGACGATTTGGCGGATTTGATTGTAAATTACCACACTGATGGGCAAAAAATAGTGATGGTTGGGCATTCGTCGGGTGGCGGATTGGTGACGCGATTTGCGGGTGGAAAATATGCCGAGCTGTTGGACGGTGCCGTTCTGCTTGCGCCTTTTCTGAAATATAATGCGCCAACGATGCGCGAAAATGCAGGGGGGTGGGGCCGCGTTTTGACACGGCGTATGATCGGTCTCTCAATGCTGAACAACGCTGGGATTACATTTGCCAATGGTGCAACCGTGCTGGAGTTTAATCTTCCTGAAGGACAGCTGGCAAAAACCATGACGCAAGCGTATTCTAATCGGCTGAACACGTCTTTTGCGCCGCGTGCAGATTATCTTGTCGATATCGCAGCGCTACCGAGGTTTCAGGTGATTGTTGGCGCCGATGATGAAGCGTTCAAGGCGCAAGAGTATGAACCTTTAATGTCAGCCGTAACGGGCAAGGGCAGTTATCATATTTTGGATGGTGTTTCGCACTTGGATGTGTTTTTGCAGGATCAAACGGTGGCTTTGATAACAGAGTTTGTAAACGGGGTTTGATGCAAAACGAGATTTCCCAAGATATTGTGCAATGTGCGGAAACCGTTCGAACAGGTGATCCAGACCGGTTTTTAAGTGCAATGACAGCCAGCGGCGATGCGCGTGATGCGCTGATGGTTTTGTATGCATTCAACGTCGAGGTGTCGCGCGCGCCTTGGGTTACGGCCGAACCCATGATCGCTGAAATGCGGTTGCAGTGGTGGTTGGATGCAGTCGAGGAAATCTTTGAAGGTGGTGCGGTGCGGCGGCATCAGGTGGTGACGCCATTGGCTGAATTGGTACGGCGCACGGGCCTTCGGCGTGAATGGTTGGATGGGATTATTGCGTCGCGGCAGTGGGATATTTACAAGGAGCCGCACGCAGATGCAGTTGCGCTGGATCGATATTTAAGCGCGACGGGTGGTGGCTTGATGGCCTTGGCCGTTACCGCCTGCGGAGGTGATGGGGATGCGGCATTTGAGTATGGCTTGGGATGTGCAGTTGCGCGATTTTTGACGGCGGTTCCTGCACTGGAAGCGGCCGCGCGATATCCATTGGTAGATGGGACCAGTGCCGGTGTTAGAGAACTGGCGCAGGCAGGTTTGTCACGGGCGGATGCAGCCCGTCGTATGATGAGAAAGCCTCCGAGTAGGGCGCGGGCTGCGTTGCGGGCAGAGTGGTTGGCGCGGGGTATTTTAAAGCAAGCCATCCGCGACCCTGCGTTGGTTGTGGCTGGTGGACTAGGGATGTCCGAAGCAGGTAAAAAATTGCGGTTGATTTGGGTGTCAGCTTTGGGGCTGTATTAGGCATTTAGGGAATGTTGAAGCTATATTAGTTTTGCTTTGAGGTCGTCTAATTCGGGCTGCCAGTTGTTTAACGTTTTGGCGGCTTTTTTTATGAGTTTTGCTTCACGCCCCCGCAAATTTCCGGTGATGAGGTCTTGGGAGTCAGTCAGTTCGGTAAAGATGGTTGTTGCAAAGGCGCGGGTGTTTTGGGTCATGTAGCCAGACCAACCCGCATCCGCTGCGCCTTGCAATTGAATGAGGCCGAAGCCGTGGATAATGCAGTGTAAATCTGTCGCCAATTCATGTGCGCCTTCGCCCCCTGGAAGGGATTCAATGTGGGGTTCGAGTTTGGCGTGCATAAGTTCATGGGCCAGCATCGAAATGAAATCGAGAGGCTTTGCCATTACCAATGGGTTATAGGTGATTAGTGGTTCCACATCGTCATGAAAGTACTGCGCAGCAATCATACTGGTTTGACCATGCTCAAAGCTATGCTTGGGAGTAAGTTGAGGGATTGGCTCGAGTTTAATTCTCAGATGAGTGAGGTGCAGCAGTTGTTTTACATCGTTGAAAACACCAAGGGCTGATGCGTGGTCACCGCCGCCTTTTGCGGTGAAATAATCTTTGGTTGGACGTACGAGGCTGGCTGGGGTTAGCCAAAATGCAGGGCCGTAAAGATCAATCGCCCAAGTGTAGTTGTCGAAGACCCAGAGGGCGAGATCTTCGCTTATGAAGTCTGTTTTCCAAAACATTTAGGCTCTTTTGTGGGTGATCATGGTAAGCCAGACGAGGGACCCAAACGCGAGGGCCAAGAAAGGCACCATTGCGTAGTTAACTGCGTTCCACCCCTCAACCGGATTACCGCCAGAACAGTTCATGAGGCCGCCCGAGGCGAGCGACGCTATTGTCACGAGGCCAAAGACGAGGAAATCATTCATACCTTGGACGGGACCGCGTTCATCTGCCGTGTGCGCCGTGGCGAGCATGGCAGTAGCGCCGATGAATCCGAAGTTCCAGCCTATGCCTAGCAGGATAAGTGCACCGTAGAAGTTTGATAGATCGACACCTGCAAGGGCAACAACACCCGCGCCCATGAGGATAAACAGGCCTGCGCCCATGACACGTTCGACGCCGAAGCGCGCAATGATATGGCCTGTGAAAAAGCTGGGAACAAACATCGCAAGGACGTGCGCCGTCACGATGTGACCAGCGGTGTCTTTGGAAAAGCCACAACCCACAACAGCCAAGGGGGTGGAGGTCATCACAAGGTTCATCAGGGAATATGAAACCATTGCGCAGATCACAGCGGTCGCGATGCGCGGAGATTTAAGAAGTTCCAGACGGGAACGGCCAGTATATGGGCCAGTTTTTGCGTGTTTAGCGGTGCCCGAGATCAGCATTGGAAAGATGACAAACCCAATGCAGTTTAACACGAATGCAGCGGCGTAGACGCCCATGAACGGAACGACCATTGCATCAAATGTGGCAGAACCCAGTTGGGGGCCGATCACAGCCGAGGCGAGGCCTGCGGCCATAACGTATGAGATGGCTTTGGGACGGTAATCGTCGGAGGCAGCGTCGGATGCGGCAAAGCGATAGAAACCGTGCGCGGACATGTAGATGCCTGTAAAATAAGAGCCAAGCAGTAGCAGTGGGAATGAGCTGATGTAGATCGCCGTGGCGGAGAGAAGCGCGCCAGTCGCACCGCCTGCTGCGCCAAGCATGAAACCTTTGGTGCGGCCAAAACGTGCCATGAAAGCTGAGAGCCAAGGCGCGGTTGTCATGGAGCCAAAGACGATGAGCGAGATTGGCAAAGTTGCAAAACAAATGTTGGATGCGAGTTGCTGTCCTGCGAGACCTGAGAAGGTAAACAGGAGGGGCATTTGCGCGCCAAGGACGGCTTGAGCGATGATGAGGATCAACACATTGCGTTTAGCGATTTGGTCTTGGGTCATGTTTGCAGCATTGGTCATGGCTCAAGCGGTATCGGGGAATTCATTTGAAGCCAAGTGAATTGTTGCATCGGTTGGGTTGGATATTTTTGGCCAGAAGAAAGTTGGCGTTTAGGCAGGTGCGATGATGTGCGCAAAAGAGCCTGTTATTGTGCCGTTCCGCAAACCCATGTCTGGCATTGGGGTGTCTTCGGCGTCCGATGTACTGAAAAGGGGGCGTCCAACTGCGCGCAGCGTTGTTGCGTAGTGAAATTCATGTGCCTTGAGCGGCGCGGACCAAAGGCCGCCTTTCGGGGTTAGATTTCTGTAGCCTAGGTGTAGTTTACGTTCGGCAAAGCTGGTTTCGAGCGGTAGGAGACCTGCCATTTTGTGCGGTGTGCCTTCCGCGTCGATTAGGATTTCACCAAGGGTCATGTATCCACCACATTCGCCGTAGATTGCAGGGGCTGCGTGCAAACCGTTTAGGAATGTTTCATTTTCTGCAATTTTGCCTGCGTGGAGTTCGGGGTAGCCGCCAGGCAGAAACACAAGATCGCAAGGCGGCGGGGCTTCGTTTGCTAACGGGGAGAAGGTTTGGATTTCTGCGCCCATTGCGTGCCAGCCTTGAAGGAGATGTGGGTAGGCGAAGGCGAAGGCGGGGTCAGAGGCGATGGAGATGCGCTGGGCTGGTGGGGAAAGAATGGTGGCGGGGGCTGTCGGCGTCGTTTGCTGTGTGGCCAATAAGAGGAGCGCGTTGATGTCGATGTATTGCTCTGCGATATCAGCGGCTTGATTTAAAAAAGCGTCAAGATTTGGATGCTCGGATGCTTGGACAAGGCCAAGGTGGCGCGATGGAGTTTGCAGGTTTGGTTGTCGCAGAATGGAGCCGAGGATCGGGATGTCAAGCGGCGCAAGCGCGGTGCGGACCATGCGATCGTGACGCAGCGAGCCAACTTTGTTTAGGATCAAGCCTGCGATGTTGATCGTCGGGTCTAGGGTTGCGAATCCGTGCGCGATTGCGGCGGCGGATTGCGCTTGGTGGCTGACATCTAGGATAAGGATGACTGGCAGGTTTAGAATGCGGGCGAGGTCGGCTGTGGCACCTTTGCCATGGGGTGGTGCGCCGTCAAACAGCCCCATCGCGCCCTCGATCAGGAGGGTTTCGTCGCCTGCGGCGAGATGGCGGATGGTTTCAGGGTCCATTGCCCACGCATCAAGGTTTAGACATTCTGCGCCGCTGGCCGCTGCGTGGAAACGGGGATCGATGTAATCAGGGCCAGATTTGGCAGACCGAACAGGGATATCGCGATTTTTGAATGCGCGCAAAAGGCCGAGGGTGATTGTGGTTTTGCCGCTGGCGGACCCCGGGGCGGAGAAGATCAGGCCTGCCATTAGCCTGCCTCGGCTGGCCGGCCTCTGCCTAAAGGGTCCGTGTTGCGAGGTGCAATGCCCTTGGCCATTGACGCCCAGTCGAGGGTTTGGCGCATGAGGACGGATTTACCAATGCAGACGATTGCAGGCGGTTTAAGGCTAGATTTTTCAATATCTGCGACCATTGTGCCCAGTGTTGTCTCGAGGACTTGTTGATCAGGCGTGGTTGCGGAAGTTACAACGGCGCAGGGTTCATCGTGGGCGCGACCAGCGGCCAGCAATTCGTCTGTGATGCGCTCCATGTGTTTCATACCCATGTAAATCACGAGGACTTGTGAGCCATCAGAGATGGCTTTCCAGTTCAGTGAGGAAGGCGTTTCACCTGATTGGTCGTGGCCAGTCACAAAGGTGACTGATTGGTTTACATCGCGGTGGGTGACGGGAATACCTGCATAGGCAAGGCCGCCGATGCCAGCGGAAATGCCCGGAATGATGCGAATAGGGATGCCGTGTTGAACGAGGGTTTGGCCCTCTTCGCCGCCGCGACCGAACACGAAGGGATCACCACCTTTGAGGCGCAAAACACGTTTGCCCTGCTTGGCGAGTTCGACAAGGCGAAGCGAGATATCACGTTGCTTGGCAGAGGGCTTTCCGCCACGTTTGCCTGCGTATTCTAGCGTAGTATCGGCGCCAGCCCATTCAAGAATACGTTTATCAACGAGCGCATCATAAACGACAACATCCGCTTGGCGCAGGGCGTTGAGCGCGTGCAATGTTAGCAAGCCAGGGTCCCCTGGACCCGCGCCACAGAGCCAGACCCAACCTTGTTCCAAGTTGGGCCAATCGCCGCGTGGCAACTGAGTGGGAAGAGGATTCGTCATCATGTGTTTGTTATGAACCTTTAACGATCTGTTTCCAAGCAAATACACGACGCAATTTGAGCCGTTGGCGTCAGGAATTTTCGCGCCTATAGTCGGCGCGATGACACGCAAACCAACTGGAGATTTGCGCCGTGGCTGGACTACAGGCGCCTGTGCGACCGCCGCCGTAAAGGCGGGGTTGATGGCGCTGTGGGGGGGTGGGTTTCCGCGTGAAGTTGGGATTGTGTTGCCGCGTGGGGAAACGCCTGTTTTTCCTCTGGCGCATCAGGCGTTGGGTGATGGTTGGGCTGAGGTCGGTATCACCAAAGATGCGGGTGATGATCCTGACGTGACGCATGGGGCGTTGATTGTGGCGCGCGTTGAACCAGGCTCAGGTGGCGTTGTTTTTAAGGCGGGTGAGGGCGTTGGGATTGTTACGAAAGCGGGGCTACCGATTGGGGTTGGAGAGCCTGCGATCAATCCTGTGCCCCGAGAGATGATGTGCAGGGTCGTGGCAGAGATGGCGGCGGCGTATGGTTTTTCTGAAGATGTGGAGATTACGGTTTCTGTTCCGGGAGGAGCAGAGATTGCGTTGAAGACATGGAACCCACGGTTGGGGATAAAAGGTGGCCTTTCAATCCTTGGAACCACGGGGGTTGTTCGGCCTTTTTCATGCGCCGCTTGGATTGCAAGCATTCATCGAGGGGTCGATGTGGCGCGGGCAGGCGGGCAGGACCATGTGGCCGGGTGTACTGGTGCGACATCCGAACGGGTGGTGCAGGAAATGTTTGGGCTGCCCGATCACGCGATGCTGGATATGGGGGATTTTTCAGGGGGGTTGTTAAAGTATTTGCGCAAACACCCTGTGCCACGCATTACGATCGGTGGTGGGATTGGCAAGATAACGAAACTGGCGTTGGGCGCGGTGGATTTGCATTCGTCCCGCAGCCAAGTGGATTTTGTCGCTTTGAATGGCGTGGCACAGCGGCTCGGGCTGTCGGACGTTTCGGGTGCGAATACTGCCTTGGAGGCGATTGAGATTGCAGGCGTTGGGTTGGCCCAAGAAATTGCCGTGATGGCGAAGGATGCGGTCTTGGCCCAGTTGCGTGGAGCCGAGGTTGCAGTGGATATTGTCGTGATTGATCGAGCGGGCAAAGTGCTGGGACAAGCGGCTTGATGCGGATTTTGGTGTTGGCAGGAACGTCGGAGGCACGCGCACTGATCGGTGAGATTTCTGAAAATCACGACGTTATTGCATCGCTCGCGGGCGTGACGCGCGACCCGATTGATATGGGCTGCGAGACGCGCGTCGGCGGATTTGGTGGTGTTGACGGCTTGGCCGAATATCTACGCGCTGAGAAGATTGACGCGGTTGTGGATGGCACGCATCCGTTTGCGGCACAGATGACCTGGAATGCAGCCGAGGCTTGTGAGCGCGTTGGTGTGCGGCATGTGATTTTGCAACGGCGTGGCTGGAAGCCGAAAGACGGCGATGATTGGCGATTTATCGCGCAATTTGAAGAAGTTGCAGGGATAATTCCACAAGGGGCGATGGTGTTTTTGGGGACGGGACGGCAAACGCTTGATCAGTTTTCTGGGTTAAAGGGCCGGCGATTGTTGTGTCGGGTGATTGATCCGCCTCAACGCCCATTTCCGTTTGAAGGTGGGGAATTTGTGGTCGGGCGACCGCCATTTTCGGTTGAAGAGGAAGTGACGTTTTTTATGCGTGAAAAAATAGATTGGCTTGTGGTGAAAAACGCTGGCGGAACGCGGTCGCGCAGCAAGTTGGATGCGGCGCAGCAATTGGGCTTGCCCGTCGTGATGCAAAAACGGCCCAAGCGGCCTGATGCGACGGTTGTCTGGTCGGTTGAGGACTGTAAGGCGTGGTTGCGCGCATGAGGATTATCGAAACGGACGCGGATGTGGTGGAGGGGGCGGCGTGGTTGGCGGCGTTCGATCCGCGATTTGCGGCGGCGTTGCAGGAGACCGGGGCATTGCCTTTGCGTCGGCGGGGTGACGGGTTTGAGGCCTTGTTGAGCGCGGTTGTGGGGCAACAAGTTTCGATCGCTTCGGCCAGTGCGATATGGGCGCGTGTTGAGGCGGCTGGATATCATATTCAAAGCAATGTCGCGATGGCATCTGAAGCGGATTTGCAGGGGGTTGGGCTGTCGCGACCCAAAGTGCGATATGCGAAGGCGCTGGCGGATAATGCGTTGAATTACAGCAGCTTGCGTGGATTACCTGATGATGTAGTCATTACGGAATTGTGTAAGATATTGGGGATCGGGACGTGGACGGCAGAGGTATATGCGCTGTCCTCGCTGGGGCGGGCGGATGTGTTTCCGAACGGGGATTTGGCATTACAGGAAGCGGCGAAGGTTTTGTTTGAGTTGGATGCGCGACCAAATGAGAAGCAAATGAAGGCACTGGCGGCGGAGTGGTCACCTTGGCGGGCGGTTGCGGCGCGGCTTTTATGGGCGTACTACCGCGTGATTAAAAATAGAGAAGGAATACGCTGATGGCGTTGTTGGAAAGTGGTCGTAAGGCTCCGAAATCGGGTGTGGTGAAATCGTTGGTGATTTTCGTGCACGGCTATGGTGCGGATGGAAATGACCTTCTGTCGCTAGGAGATCCATTGGCGGAACACATGCCTGATACCGTGTTCTATGCCCCAAACGCGCCAAATAAATGCCAGATGAACCCCATGGGGTATGAGTGGTTTCCGATACCGCGCATGGATGGATCAACTGAAGATGCTGCCAAAGCTGGTATGGATGAAGCGAGCATTTTGCTGGATGATTGGTTGACCGAGACGATGAAAGCAGAAGGCGTGACTGGCGCACAGACGACGTTGGTTGGGTTTTCACAAGGGACGATGATCAGCCTGCACGTTGGTCCGCGCCGTAGCGAGCCATTGGCAGGTATCGTAGGGTTTTCGGGGCGTTTGTTGCAGCCTGAAGCCTTGGGTGATGTGCAATCAAAGCCCCCGATCTTGCTTATCCATGGGGATATGGATGATGTGGTTCCACCCGTTTCAATGCCCGAAGCGGCAGATGCGCTGACTGGTGTTGGGTTTGAAGTGTTTACGCATGTTTCCAAGGGTACTGGGCATGGTATTGCGCCAGATGGTCTGGGTTTGGCGTTGCAATTTATGATCGAGAAATTCGGTAAAACTGCTGCTTAGGGTTTGAGCGTTTTTAGAACAAAGAAATCAAAACACTGCGCTTTCTAGAGCGCGGTGTAGTCTTTGTGACGATCGCTGAGAAACGTGTAGTTTTTGCGTGTGTCAGCGATAGTTTGGCCGTCTATCGTAATGTGTTTGAGCATTTCTTCATGTGCTGGGAACTGAGTAGGGGGCGTTTTTTCGTCCATCCACGGGGGGCAGAACAGGGAATTGCCGTAGTATTCGCCAGCCCGGTTTAAGCTGAGTAGATAGATTTGGTTTTCCATCGCGCGCGTTTTTGCAAAGGAGTGCCAAGTGGCAAAACTCTCGTCGCGGAAATACGCGCCGCAGTGCAAAATCACGTCGTCGTTGTGGCTGAGCGTTAGGGTGCGACAGAGTTCTGGGATGCGGATATCATAGCAGATGATGGGCGCAAGTTTGATACCGTTTACTGCGAAGCTAAAGATGTGATCGCCTATGGTGAAATAGTCTTTCTCAATTCCTGCGCCGTAATGACAGAGATGCAGTTTGTCGTAAAAGCCGATCAATTTTCCACCCGGGGAAACGACAGCTGTTGAAATGAAATTACGCCCTGCCTCTTGGCGGGCAAAGTCGTATACGATGTGGCAATCGTGTTTTTGGGCTAGGCCAGACCATTTTTGAAAAGATCGTCCGTCGAGCGGCTCGGCGAGCGTATCGAGTTCTTCAAATGTTGCGCGCGCGTAGTCGAGAGTTGTCAGTTCGGGCAAGACGACAACATCTGTTGGAGTGGTTGAGAGTTCTGCGTCGATTTTATTGACCAAAACATTGAGATGGCCGTCCTGCTGGTGTTTCGTGGTCATAACGGGGACGTTGATTTGGCAGGCGAGCAGGCGCAGGGACGTCATTTGGTTTTGAACAGATTAGATTGCGCGTCTTTGCCACGGTTATTGGAACGCAACTCTGCATGAAGGGCGCGGCCCCGTTGTACGGCGGGGCGCGCAGCTACACGGTCCAACCAAGCGGCAAGATTTGGTTTGTCGTCTAAGGTTTGCTCTTGGCCTTCCCACAGGCTGGTCCAAGGCCAGGTGGCCATATCTGCGATGGAGTAGTCTCCGCAAATGTAATCCTGACCTGCCAGTTGGCGATCCAACACGCCATAAAGTCGAGCCGTTTCCGCGCGGTAACGATCTTTGGCGTATGGGATATCTTGGGGCGGATCCATGTGAGGAGCGTATTTAATAAAATGGTGGCATTGCCCAGCCATCGGGCCTACGCCTCCCATTTGCCACATAAGCCATTGATCTACGTCGATACGATTGCGTTCTGAGGTACCGCCAAAATTTCCTGTTTTACGGGCAAGATATTGCAGGATAGCGCCTGATTCGAAGATAGAAATCGGATCACCGTCTGGTCCTTGGGGGTCTGTAATGGCAGGCATGCGGTTGTTTGGGGCGATCTTTAGGAATTCAGGGGCGAATTGATCGCCATTGGCGATATTAATGAGGTGGGTTTGGTAGGGCAGGGCGAATTCTTCTAGCGCGATGGAGATTTTCCATCCGTTTGGGGTTGGCCAATAGAAAAGGTCGATGGGGTCTTGCATTATGTGCTCCGTTGTTGGGCCCAAGGTGGCGGGGACAAATGCGAACTGCAAGAGATAAGTTAGTTTGTTTTGTGGGTTGCGGCCTTTCTATTGGCGTGGTGGTGTGAGGCGATGCAGGAGAAATAGAATGTACGATGTGATTGTGATTGGCGCGGGCATGATGGGGAGCGCCGCGGCGCGACATTTGGCTGATATGGGTGTAAAAACTTTGCTGTTAGGGCCGAACGAGCCCGATCGCAAGGAGACCCATACTGGCGTATTTGCAAGCCATTATGATCAGGCGCGGATTACCCGTCGTTTGGACAGCAAACCCGATTGGGCTCGGTTCTCCAGCAAATCCATCGCGCGGTATGCCGAGATAGAGGCGGCAGGAGGGCAGACGTTTTTTCACCCTGTTGGAGCGATGATTGCTGGGCCTGAAACGGGTGAAGGTGCTTGGTTGGTAACGGGCGCAAGAAAGGTAGCGGCCGATCAGAACATACCGTTTGAAGGTTTGGATGCCATGGCATTGGGTGAGCGTTTTCCTTTCTTTAATTTCCCGCTAGATGTTGTTGGCTTGTATGAAACGGGAACGGGTGGGTGGATCAATCCACGTCATCATATTGGCGCAGAAATTGCAGCGGCAAAGGCAAGCGGGGCGGAGCGGTACTGTGACGAGGTTGTGGATGTTGCATATCGCGCTGGCCGTGTGGCTGTTACGTGTTCTGACGGGTCGCATTTCGAGGGGATGAGGGTTGTGGTGGCGTGTGGTCCATTCACCAAAGCGGAAGGGTTGCTGATCGAACCAATTCCTATGGCCGTATATGCCCGCACCATTGCATTTTTGGAAGTTGGAGAGAGGGAGGCGGATCGATTAAAAAATATGCCGTCGCTGATTTATATGCCGCCTGATTTGTCTTGTGAGCCGTATATGCTGCCGCCTGTGCGCTATCCTGACGGGAAACTGTATCTGAAAATTGGTGGCGATCCTGTTGATATTCAACTGGAAACTGTTGCTGAAATGAAAGAATGGTTTCGCGGATCAGGAAACAGCGATGTAGCGTCGTTTTTGGCAGATAAATTGATCGGATTGATGCCTGGGTTGGCGTGTCGTTCGGTGTCGTACAGCAGTTGTGCGACGTCTTTTACGCCATCAGGTGGACCACTGATTTATGCGCAGTCTGATCAATGTGTCGTTCTGACAGCTGGCAATGGCGCAGGCGCAAAATGTGCGGATGAATTGGGGCGTTTGGGAGCGTTAGTTGCCACGGGACAGGATGTTTCGTGTGAGGGGTATGAAAGTGATTTCAAACCTTAGTATTGGTTTTGGAGGATTGACGGCTTTCCTTAGCTGTCGTATTAAAAAATCAGTGGCGATTTGTAACCGGATTGTGGGCCACTTTAATCAGAGGCGTAGCGGCATACTGTCGAAACGCTTTATCCACTAAAAGGTCGAGGGCAGAAGCATTCGCACCCCGATCGTCGTTACGGTTGGGGTTTTTGTTGGGCTGCCCCTTTTCAGCCCCGTTAGAAGGATGTGGGCGATGGAAAATTGGTCAGCAAAAACGAAATTGGTACATGCGGGCGCCAAGCGGTCCCAATTTGGAGAGTTGTCAGAGGCGCTCTATCTGACTCAGGGTTTCTTGTATGAAAGTGCGGAACAAGCCGAAGCGCGGTTCATCGAAAGTAGCGAAGATGAATTCATTTATGCGCGCTATGGCAACCCGACCGTTCGGATGTTTGAAGAACGAATTTCGGTGCTGGAAGGGGCCGAAGATGCCTTTGCGACAGCCTCTGGCATGGCGGCAGTGAATGGAGCCCTGATGGCGTTGCTAAGTGCCGGTGATCATCTGGTCGCTGCGCGCGCATTGTTTGGGTCTTGTTTGTTCATTGTTGAGGATATCCTACCGCGTTTCGGAGTCGAGGTGACGCTGGTAGATGGGACAGATCTGAATGAATGGCGGGCTGCGGTGCGGCCTGATACCAAAGTTGTATTTTTAGAGAGTATTTCCAATCCAACGTTGGAGGTTATTGATATTAAAGGTGTTTCCAAGGTTGCGCATGAGGTTGGAGCGATGGTTGTCGTGGACAATGTATTTGCAACCCCCGTATTTCAGCGTTCGTTTGATTTGGGAGCAGATGTAGTGATCTATTCTGCGACGAAACATATTGATGGGCAGGGGCGGTGTCTCGGTGGTGTGGTTTTGGGGAGCCGTGAGTTCATCAAAGGACCGTTACAGACATACTTAAAACACACTGGTGCTGCGATGAGCCCGTTCAATGCTTGGGTGATGGTGAAAGGGTTGGAAACGCTAGTGCTGCGGTGCGAAGCACAGGCAACCACTTCGGAGTTTTTGGCGGAAGAATTGTTTGGCCATGAAGCATTGAACCGCGTGGCGTATCCTTTTGCACGAGACCATCCGCAGCAAAATTTAGCGAAAGCACAGATGTCACGGGGTGGAACTGTAATTTCGCTTGATATCAAAGGCGGGAAAGCGGCGGCATTCAGGTTCTTGAACGCGCTGCAGATTGTGCGGATTTCCAATAATTTGGGCGATGCCAAAAGCCTTGTTACTCACCCCGCGACGACGACTCATCAACGCTTAAGCGATGATCAAAGAGCCGCGTTAGGGATTTCGGACGGTTTGGTGCGTATTTCTGTCGGTTTGGAAGACCAACATGATCTTTTGGTTGATATCAGAGGGGCGTTGTCTGCCTGACCTTATGAAAATCGCGAAATGGGTGGTAATTTACCCTCGTGACGCCATATAAAAGGCATCCACGGTTAAACCAAAGGGGTAATTCATGAACATTCATGGCCCGGAAATAGAGACCGAAATTCATTCTGAGGGCGATCCTGCTCCGACAGAACAAGAAGCGAGAGATGCACTGGCTGTTTTGCGGCGCTGGGTGTCTGAAACTGATGCGACTGCTTTTGCGAATTTGGCACCGATTGATGCGGTGGGAGCTTTGGCGAGCGACTTAGGCGTTTATTATCCTGCGTTTTCAAATTTGTACCCAGATGATTTAACGATTGATAAAGCGTATATTGCGGGCCTACCTGATTTGCAGAATGGGCCAGCCAGCCTGATCCGTGGCGCAAAAACGGCGATCCAGCACGTGGGAATTTCCAATTTTCGCCTGCCATTGCGCTATTTGACTCGTGACAAGGGCGAGATGCAGTTGGAAACCTCGGTCACTGGGTCAGTTTCGCTGGAAGAGAATAAAAAGGGCATCAATATGAGCCGCATAATGCGGTCTTTTTATGCTCATGCGGAAAGCGTGTTTAGTTTTGATGTGATGGATGCCGCGCTTGGTGATTACGTCACGGATCTGGATAGCTTGGATGCACGCATCCAAATGCGACTGTCATTTCCAATGAAAAAGCAATCCCTTCGATCAGGTCTTGAAGGGTATCAGTATTACGACATTGCGTTGGAAAGTACGTACCGTGATGGCGTGAAGACGCGGATTTTGCATTTGGATTATGTGTATTCCAGCACCTGTCCATGTTCATTAGAATTGTCTGAACATGCGCGGCGCACGCGCGGCCAATTGGCGACACCCCATTCACAGCGATCCGTAGCCCGTGTGTCTGTGGAGGTTCTGCCTGGCGAAGTGCTGTGGTTTGAGGATCTTGTTGCCCTTTGTAACGAGGCCGTGCCGACGGAAACACAGGTCATGGTAAAGCGCGAAGACGAGCAAGCGTTCGCAGAGTTGAACGCAGCCCATCCGATTTTTGTCGAGGACGCTGTGCGGTTGTTTTACCAATCGTTGGCCACAGATTCGCGTGTTGGTGATTTCCGCGTTGTTGCGAGCCACCAAGAAAGCCTGCATAGCCATGATGCGATTTCGGTGCTGTGCCGTGGTAGCATGTTCGAGCAATCAAGCTTCGATCCAAAGATGTTCGAAACGCTGATCCACCGCGGGTAAGTTCTAACTTTGCTTGACAGTTTAAGCATGGAGCGCCAAGCCTTGCCTCATGTTTGATTTACGTCCCGCGATCTATGTAATTGCCCTTTTGGTTGTGGCGCTTGGTGGAACGATGGTTCTGCCAATGGCGATGGATATTTATGATGGCAACGGTCAATGGTGGGTATTCGGTCTGTCTGGATTGTTAACTGTCATTGCCGGTGGAATGGTCGCGTTGGCCTGTTCCAACAGCAACACGGGTGGTTTGACCATCCAACAGACGTTTATTTTGACAACGGGTGTGTGGGTGGTGTTGCCCGTGTTCGGCGCCCTACCTTTTTGGATCGGCGCGACGGACGCGCGATTGGTTGACGGATTCTTTGAGGCGATGTCAGCTTTGACGACCACAGGTTCAACGGTATTTTCTGGCCTGTCGGAATTGCCGCGCGGAATATTGTTGTGGCGCGGTCTGATGCAATGGTTTGGTGGCATTGGTATTATCGTCGTGGCTATGGTGTTTTTACCCGTATTGCGGGTTGGCGGGATGCATTTATTCCGCACCGAGGGCTTTGACACGATGGGTAAAATTTTACCCCAAGCCGCACAGATTGCGCGGTCTATTTGGTCGATCTATTTAGGCCTTACGATAGCTTGTGTGATTGCCTATTCCGTTGCTGGGTTAGGGTTGTTTGATGCGCTGGTGCATTCAATGACAACGATCGCCACTGGCGGGTTTGCGAACTATGACACTAGCTTTGCTCAGTTAGGTGCAGGTGTTGAATATGTTGGTGTTGTCTTCATGCTTGCAGCAGCTTTGCCGTTTATTCGATATGTACAGCTCTTGAATGGCTCAGTTGCTCCTTTGTTCACCGATAGTCAGATACGTGTGTTTTTTATGTGCGTTCTGGCGGTGATATTCATTCTATTTTTGTGGAATTGGGCGTTTGTTTC
Organism: Amylibacter sp.; assembly: GCA_037625035.1. Lineage (GTDB taxonomy): Bacteria > Pseudomonadota > Alphaproteobacteria > Rhodobacterales > Rhodobacteraceae > Amylibacter. The sequence goes on along the minus strand of JASJIO010000143.1, from coordinate 3,063 downwards.
ATCCGATCTAGAGCGGTCGTTTCGAAAGTCTTTGTTCAATGGTGTGTCGATCATAACGGGCACTGGATATGCATCGGACAATTATAGCAGGTGGGGTGATTTTCCTGTCACGTTGTTCTTTATGATCGGGCTGATTGGTGGGTGTGCGGGGTCCACGACGTGTTCAATCAAAGTATTCCGCTTTCAATTGTTGTTTGCGTCGATTTCAGCGCAAATCCGTAGATTACACAACCCGAACGGAGTGTTTTCACCCAAATACAACAAAAGATCTGTGCCTGACGATGTTATGTCATCTGTTATGGCGTTTTTCATGTTCTTTTTGCTGTCGCTTGCGGTGCTGTCTGTTGCGTTGGGGATGACGGGGCTGGACACGATTACTGCCATTTCGGGCGCTGCGACGGCACTGGCGAATGTTGGCCCTGGGTTGGGGCCAGACATCGGGCCAGCGGGTAATTTTGGTGGATTGAACGACGCGGCTAAGTGGTTGTTGGCGATTGGGATGTTGATTGGGCGGCTGGAATTGATGGCCGTCTTTGTACTGTTTACGGCGAATTTCTGGAGAAGTTGAATGAAGAGACCTTTGGGCGCGCAAATCTCGCATATGCTGAAAGATCGCGGCGTGGACACAATTTTCGGCATTCCAGGCGTGCATAACGTCGAGATGTATCGTGGGATCGAAGAAGCGGGCATCACGCATGTTTTGGCGCGGCACGAACAGGGTGCTGGATTCATGGCCGATGGATACGCGCGCGCGACTGGGAAACCAGGTGTGGCGTATGTAATCACGGGGCCGGGCCTGTGCAATATTATGACGCCGATGGGGCAGGCGTACAGTGACAGTGTGCCGCTGCTGGTGATTTCGTCGTGTTTGGATGAGGTGGCCGCGAAACGGGGCCAGTTGCACCAGATGAAGGATCAGCGTGCCGCAGCGGAGACTGTTTGTGATTGGTCTGAGGAGGCGAAGACGGCGGATGCCGCATTTAGCCTGATAAACCGCGCCTTTACGGAATTTACGTCAGAGCGTGGGCGATCAAAGCACATTCAAGTTCCGATCGAAGTGTTGCGGGCAACTGCGGACGCGGGAATTCTCCGTAAGAATGGTAATTTGCCGGTGGCGCGTACACAAGATGTATGGGCTGTGGCTAAAGCGTTGAATGGCGCCAATCGACCGATGTTTGTTTTTGGCGGCGGTGCTGTCGGCGCATCTGATGCTGCGCGTAAGTTGATAGACAAGATGAAAGCGGCATCTTTCACAACTTATGCTGGGTGCGGGGTAACGGCGGCGAATGATCCGTTGGCGTTTGGCACGTATTTTGCGCGACCCGAGGCGGCACGCGTTATCGAGAAATCAGATTTGTTGATCGTTGTCGGAAGCGAACTGGCGCAGGTCGATATTTGGCGTGCCGATCTGGGGCACGATTGCCCAATGGTTCGTATTGATATTGATCCATCTGTGTTTGCAGATGAGCACAAAAACCAAGAGTTTTGCGTATTGGCAGATGCAAATTTGTTTTTGTGCGACTTGTTAGGCGCTGTTGATGGGAAATGCGAAAGTGGATGGGTTGCATCTGATGTGGAAGCGGCCAAGGCACGTTGGCGGGCGGAAACTGATGCAGAGCGTCCGGGTATTGCGGAAATTGTGGATGCTTTGATGTATGCTTTGCCGTCTCAGTGTCAGATTTTCTCTGACATGACGCAATTCGCGTATGTGGGTAAAGAAACGTTTACAATGGAGGAGCCGAACCATTGGCACCATCCGTATGGATTTGGAACGCTTGGGTATGCTTTGCCAGCTGCAATCGGTGGTAAGATCGGGGTAGGGGATGCGCCAGTGATCGCTATCGCGGGGGATTATGGGTTTCAGTATACTGTGCAAGAATTAGGTGTAGCAGTGGAGTTGGGATTGAGCCTGCCTATCATTCTTTGGGATAATGGTAAGTTGAAAGAGATTGAGGATTGCATGGTGAATTCGCAAATCGCACCTAATGCAATACAAGCGTTGAACCCAGATTTCTGTAAGTTAGCAGAGGCTTGGGGAGCACATTCAGCGCATCCAAAAACGCTGGGCGAGATGCAGGATGTGGTGAAAGCGGCGTTCAAGGCGGATGGGCCAACGTTGATTTATGTGACGCCTGAAATCATCTGACGTTCGCTTTTCCTGAAGGTATGTTTTGATTTCAAGCGCTCAAGAGCGAATTCCATTGTTTGCATTCGGGTTTTTCGAACATAAGGGGGCAGAGAAACCCCTTAAGAAAGTCTGACAATGGACGTGAACGACAAGATTGTTGCCGATCTGGTAAAGAATAAGGTCGAGTTTATCACTACTGTGCCGTGCAAACAGCTGGCTGGTGTGATTGACGCGGTTGAAGCCAGCCCTGATATTTTCCACATCCCTTCCAATAAAGAAGACGAGGGCATGGGTCTGTGCGCAGGCGCATTTATGGGCGGAAAACGCCCTGCGATCATCATGCAGAACACGGCGATTGGGGTCACGATCAACACGCTCGCGACCTTGACGCAGTATTACCGCATGCCGTTGCCGATGCTGATTTCGTATCGCGGTGAATTGCGCGAGCCAGTGGCGTGCCAAGTTGAAATGGCGGTTCACACCAAAGCGTTACTGAACCAGATGAACATCCCGACATATCATTTCCATAAGGAATCTGATGTCGAAGAGTTCGACGCGATCCTGCAATACACATTCATGTGCAACAAACCTGTGGCCATCCTGACGGATGCGTCTTTCTGGGGAGGTTACGGCGACCAATGATACGTTCTCAAATCCTGCGCGAAATCGCGCCAATCCTTCGTGACCAATTGGTTGTGTGTAACATCGGTCTACCAAGCCAAGAACTGCATTTGATCGACGATCAACCAACCAACTTTTACATGTTGGGGACGATGGGACTGTCTTCTTCAATCGGTCTTGGCCTTGCGCTGTCGCAACCAAAAACAGTTATTTCCATCGATGGGGACGGTTCTGTTCTAACGAACATGGGCACACTGCCGACTATCGCGAACAACGTGGCCGACAACTATATCCTGATGATCATCGACAACGGG
>JASJIO010000142.1:0-3747 GCA_037625035.1 Amylibacter sp. | reverse complement strand
CAGTGACTTCGTTGTACGTTGCTTGACGAGTTGTATCGCCAGCTAATCGCTTCTTACCCGCTTCAATGAAATCCTTGGACCAATTGTAATATAGGCTCTCCGCGATCCCTTCGCGACGACATAGCTCGGAAATCGAACTCTCCCCGCGCAGGCCATCTAAAACGATCCGGATCTTCTCCTCTGCAGAGAATTGCCGCCGCGTCTTGCGCTTGATTTCTTTTACGTGTTTGTCTGCCGATCCATTCGGCCCTGTCTTCGTTCTCATCTCGTATTCTTTCAAGGATTACGATGAACCGAAAACTCTCGCTAAGCAAAACTGATGCTCTGTCTCAAAGGGCGTGACGGGTTACAAATTTTAAATGCCAATTGACTTGCCGAATTGGTGGTGAACCAGCCAAAATTACGGTTCACTCGAAACCTGTTAACATATTGAAAATATTGGTGCACCCGACAGGATTCGAACCTGTGGCCTCTGCCTTCGGAGGGCAGCGCTCTATCCAGCTGAGCTACGGGTGCTTGAGGCGCGGTATAGGGGGTTCTAAGAAACGGATCAATCGGATTCCGACACAGAAAGTCGCTAAACGAATTGCCGACCCTAAGCGGTATTGATAACGTTTTGGCAACGGAGGACGCTATGACTTATCCCATTGATCTTGATATAATACCGAACGGGTTTGATCGGTTTGACCATGAACCTGTGTTCGACCCGTCCAAGCATTTAGCCTTGGAAAAACCAGACACAATTTATGACCTTTCCGATTTTGGATACACGCGCGAAGAAATCGCGCAATGTCCGTCATCGTTTGCGGCCAGCTCGGTCTTTCGGGTTCTGAGCGATGAAGGCGTCGCGTGTTTGTATGAAACCGTAAAGCGGTTGGAGCGCTTTGAGAAATCAAATGCGCGGATACAAAGGTGCGTTCGCGGTGGGGTTTATCGATCGAAGTTCTTGCAGGATTTGTGCCTGTCCCAAGATGTGGCAGCTTTTATGTCTGAGATCGCTGGATTGGCATTGCTGCCCCATACTATTCCACACCAATTGGGGCATCTGAATTATGCACCAAAAGAGGTGGGAAAAGACGTAGACAAATGGCACGTCGATACGCTGCGGTTTGATTATGTGATGTTTGTAACGGATCCCACGCAAAACCAAGGTGGTGCATTTCAGTATTTCAAAGGCACTAAGCACGAGATTGCCGCGTTAAAAGCTGCGGGTAAGCCTGTGCCAGTGGCCAAAGTCGTAGCGCCAGCAATGCCAGGTGCGGGATATGCGGTGCTGCAACAAGGAAACATGGTCGTGCATCAGGCCAAGGGGTTAACGGCGGTGGGGGAGCGGGTGACGATGGTGAATGGCTACGTTACCGCAGATACCCGTTACCCTGATTATTCGCGTTTTGATCAATTGGCGCTGGTTGATCCAGCCGATGTGATCAGTGTGGAATATGCGCGCCATATTGCGTTTCAAGGCCAACGCATCATGGGCACGCAGCTGGCAGATACATCTTTTGGCACGAACAACGGCGCCTATGTAGCCGAGTTTAACAAACTGTCGGAGTTGTTGGCAGATGCGGCGCAGCAGATTTCCCACGCAGGTGAAGGTGAAGTTGAGCATTTTGGCAACTGACGCGGTTTAGCCCGCGTTAGGTTTGCGGTTATCGGCCACTTCTTGGGCCAGTTCCAGCGTGTGGGTGGCAAGGTTGGCGAGGGCGGTTTCTGTTTCCTTGGCGTTTTGTGACTCGAGTGCGTCGGCGATTTTTGTGTGCAGATCGACGATTTTCTCGCGTTTGCGGGCGGTAAAGGTGATCATGTTCATCAGCGGTTCGATCGCTTCAACCGCGCCAGCGAGTTGGTAAGACATCACCGGGTTTTGCGCGCTGTCGACCAGTGCGCGGTGAAACGCGACGTCTGAGGCGCAGAAACTTTCGTCCGTTAGGCCCGGTTGGCCTTGGCGGTGGATTTCGGCGCGCATGGCGGCGAGTTGATCTGGCGTGCGGCGCAGCGCGGCCAGTGGGATACAGGCGCGTTCTAACGCGAAGCGGGCTTCGCAGGCGGTTTCAAAGCTAACGGCGTTCATGGACAGCAGTAGCGTTGAGGTGGTGATTTGCTGGCCGTAGGCGTCTTCAAAGCTGAGTTTATTTACAAATGCGCCACCCGTTGCGCCGCGTTGTGTGCGGATCAGGTTTTGTGCGGCGAGGCGTTTGAGGGCTTCGCGCACGGTAGGGCGAGAGACATCGAATTGATCGCAAAGCTCTGATTCAGAGGGCAGGCGTTGGTTCACGATCAACTGGCCGTTGACGATGGCGTCGCGGATTGCAGTTGCGATCTGGGCTGAAAGCTCTTTGGCTTGGTCGAGTTCGTATTTCATTTGCAGCCCCAGAATTAAATGTAAGACATTTGACGATTTTAATTGTCTGACAATTAAATCTCGCTTAGACATATCACAAGAATCCTGTTCGTAAAGGCTGCCTCTTGTCCGTTCTTGCCCATCATTTTGTTCGCACGACCCTGTGGCTCGCATTTTTTGCGGCTATCGTTGTGGCGTGGTGGATGATGTATTCGATGGCGGGACAGATGGGGTTGAACTGGTACGGGGCGCGCGTTGGCATGATGGACATGGCTGGCATGGCGCCGATGAACAGCCTGCAAATGCTGGTTCCGATGTGGGCGATTATGATGATCGCGATGATGGGGCCGACATTTATTCACACGATGAGCACGTATGAGGCGCTGATGCGCTCTGCCAATGGCACGTGGGCGGGTTTGATCGGTGTTGTTGCGGGTTATTTCATTGTTTGGGTTCTGTTTGGCGCGGGTATCGCGCTGATACAGGCGGGGCTGATGCGGCTCGGTTGGCTGGATATGTTTGGGCAATCCACGGGATTGTGGGCGACGGCGGCGTTGTTGATTTTTGTGGGGTGGTTTCAGTTCACATGGATCAAAGAGGTATGCCACGGAGTATGCCACGCGCCGATGCAGTATTTCCTCGGGAATTGGCGGACAGGCGGGGCAGGTGGCCTGCGCATGGGGCTGGGCCTAGGGGCGTATTGTGTGATCTGTTGCTGGGGGTACATGGCGCTGGGGTTTGTTGGCGGATCCATGAACCTGTTGTGGATGGGGCTGGCAACGGTTCTAATGGTATTTGAGAAGCTGCCACAGGTGGCGCATTATGTAATGCGCCCTGTGGGGGTGTCGTTGATCGTTGCGGGGCTGGCAGTTGCTGGTCGTGCTAGTGGAATTTACTAAGGGAGGCCCTAAAATGGCTGAGAAGAAAACTAAGGCTGCGGCTGATCGTATTGAGGTTATGAACAAGCTCGATCAACGCATGACGCCAACGCGGCGTCGTAAGGAAGCGACAAACTGGAGCATTAAGGGAGAGCTGTTTTTGAACTGCTCTTGCGAAGTGTTCTGCCCGTGTGTTGTGTCACTGGGTAAACACCAGCCGACAGAAGGCTACTGCCACGCTTGGATGGCTATTCGTATTGATGAGGGCCACTTTGAGGGTGAAGACCTGAGCGGGCTGAATGTTGGCTTGCTGGCGGATATTCCGGGTAAGATGGCCGAGGGCGACTGGAAGGTTGCCGCGTACATCAGTGAAGAAGCCACGCAAAAGGCGTATGATGGATTGCTGAAGATTTTCAGTGGTGCGGCTGGTGGGACAACGGGTTTGTTCACGATGCTGGTGTCTACGATCATTCACGCAGAGCGCACCAAGGTTGAGATTGAAACCAATGGGCGTCGTCGTTCGATCAA